>JALYRN010001094.1 GCA_030855295.1 Myxococcota bacterium
GCGCACATCAACCCGGCCGTCACGCTCGTGCTCGCGGCGCGCGGCGAGCTCCCGCGCCGCGACGTGGCGCCGTACGTGCTCGCGCAGATCGCGGGCGCGGCGGTCGGCGTCGCGATCGCGCACGCGATGTTCGATCTGCCGCTGGCCGGCGCGTCCGAGCACGCGCGCAGCGGGCTCTCGCAGGGGCTCAGCGAGCTCGTCGCGACCTTCGGGCTCGTGGTCGTGATCCTCTTCGTGGTGAAGCGCCGCGGCTCGGACGCGCCGTACGCGGTCGGCGCGTACATCACCGCGGCGTACTGGTTCACCGCGTCGACCTCGTTCGCGAACCCCGCGGTGACGCTCGCGCGGGCGCTGACGCCGACGTTCGCCGGCATCCGCGGCGCCGACGTGCCGCTCTACGTCGTCGCGCAGCTCTGCGGCGCCGCGCTGGCTGCGCTCTTCGCGCGGTGGGTCGAGGCCGCGCCAGCACCGGAGGTCGAGCGATGAAGACATACGTGTTCGCCTGCGTGCACAACGCGGGTCGCTCGCAGATGGCCGCGGCGTGGCTCGAGGCGCTCGCCGATCCCGAGCGCGCGCGCGCGATCTCCGCGGGCACCGAGCCCGGGCCGCGCGTGCACCCGGAGGTCGCGGAGGCGATGCGCGAGGTCGGCATCGAGCTCGGCGGGCGCACGCCGCAGCGCCTGACCGACGAGCTCGCCGCGGGCGCGACGATGCTGATCACGATGGGCTGCGGCGAGCAGTGTCCGGTCGTGCCCGGCGTGCGTCGCGACGACTGGCCGCTCGCCGATCCGAAGGGCCAGCCGATCGCCGAGGTGCGCGCGATCCGCGACGACATCCGCGCGCGCGTGGAGGCGCTGATCGCGCGGGAGGGCATCGGGACGCGCTGACGCCCGCGCGCGGGCGCGACGGCGCGGCGGGCCTCTTCGCGGTCTGCTAGGTTCGCCGCCACATGTCGGACGACGCGCTCTCCGCGCTCGAGCAGGCCGCTCTCCCGCCCCCGGGACGACGCCTGTTCTGCAATCGAACCCTGAACCTGCGCGCCATCCAGGCGATCGGGTTCGACATGGACTACACGCTCGTGCACTACAACGCGCACGAGTGGGAGCGCCGCGCGTACGAGCACCTGAAGCGGCGGCTGATCGCGCGCGGCTTCCCGATCGAGGAGCTCGAGTTCGATCCCGACGTCGCGGCGCTGGGGCTCATCCTCGACGTCGAGCGCGGCAACGTCGTGAAGGCGAACCGCTTCGGCTACGTGAAGAAGGCCGCGCACGGCACGCGGCCGATGTCGTTCGAGGATCAGCGCACCGCGTACGAGCGCACCGGCATCGATCTCGCCGACCGTCGCTGGGTGTTCCTCAACACGCTCTTCTCGCTGAGCGAGACGTGCATGTTCGCGCAGCTCGTCGATCTGCTCGACGACGGTCTCCTCCACGTGACGCGGCACCACGCGCCCGGCGTCGATCCGACCGAGCCGGTGCGCGGCGTGATGAGCTACGTGCAGCTCTACGAGGTGGTGCGATCGAGCCTCGACGCGACCCACATGGAGGGCGCGCTCAAGGCCGAGATCATCGCGGCGCCCGAGCAGTTCGTGCAGCTCGATCCGGAGCTCCCGCTGGCGCTGATGGATCTCCGCAAGGCCGGCAAGAAGCTGGTCGTGATCACGAACTCCGAGTGGCACTACACGCAAGCGATGATGAGCTTCGCGTTCGATCGCTTCCTGCCCGAGGGGCAGACCTGGCGGTCGCTCTTCGACATCGTGATCGCCGCCGCGCGCAAGCCCGCGTTCTTCACCGAGCGCGCGCCGGCGTTCGAGGTGATCGACGACGAGGGGCGGCTGATGACGGTCAGCGGCAACCTCGTCACCGGCAAGCACTACCTCGGCGGCAACGCGCGGCTGCTCGAGGCGAGCCTGGGCGTGCCGGGCGAGCTGTTCCTCTACGTCGGCGATCACATCTTCGCCGACGTGAACGTCAGCAAGAGCGTCAACCGCTGGCGCACCTGTCTGGTGCTGCGTGATCTCGAGAGTGAGCTCGAGGCGCTCGAAGCGTTCAAGCCGGTGCAGCGCGAGCTGAGCGCGCGCATGGACGACAAGGAGATCCTCGAGCACCGGTTCTCGCAGCTGCGGCTCGCGCTGCAGCGCATCGAGGGCGGCTACGGTCCCGCGCCGGAAGGAGTGACGGTCGGGGCGCTGCGGGCGCGCATGCGCGAGCTGCGCGCCGAGCTGGTCGCGCTCGACGAGCGCATCGGCCCGCTCGCGAAGAAGTCCGGCGAGCTGGTGTCGAGCCGCTGGGGCCTGCTGCTGCGCACGGGCAACGACAAGAGCCACCTCGCGCGCCAGATCGAGCGCCACGCCGACGTGTACACGTCGCGCGTCTCCAACCTCCTGCACATGACGCCGTTCGTGTACCTGCGCTCCCCGCGCGGCAGCCTCCCGCACGACTCGGGCCCCGAGGGCGGCGTCGAGTAGCGCCTGCCATCACGGCGCTGTGGCCGCTTGACCGCGCCGCCGAAGTGGTCCAACCAATTGGTCGGACCACTTGGAAGACCGTCCCGACAACGTCGTCGATACCACCGAGGGCTCGCTGCGCGGCTCGATCCTGCGCGGTGAGCTCGCG
>JALYRN010001095.1 GCA_030855295.1 Myxococcota bacterium
TTCTACAACACGACTCGGCGCCACTCGCATCTCGGCTACGTCAGTCCCATCGAGTTCGAATTGAAGAGTCAAGTCGCAGCGGCTGCTGCATAGTCAGACTGTCCGCGGAACGGGGGGAACTTCAGTCCGGCGCCAGCTCCGCTCGCTCGGGGGGTCGCGCCCGCCCACCTACGGAGCCACGCGACGACGGATGCGGACGACCCAGTGGCTCCCCGTTGACCCGCGAACCGCTCCAAGCGACCCTTTCGCCGGTTTGGATGTCCTAACCGCGGGGCTGGGCAGGTTGTTGCGCGCAGCGGGCCTACCCGATCGCATCGAGCCCATCCGCGCCGCTCGCGCTCCGCCGCAGGCCGACCTCGACTTCGGCGCGTGAGCAAGGTGCGCGAAGCGCGCGCGCCGAGGGAGACGTGCGTCCGCGACACGCCGCCGAGCGAGATCGATCGACGACTCGCGCCGAACAGGCGCTCGCGGCACGTGCTTGACCCGCTCGACGGCCTCGCCGAGCATCATCTGCGTGCTCGATGCAGAGCGAGCTGTTCAGATCACACCTGCGAGATCTTGTTTGTAGGGACTACGCTCCGATCAGATCACGCGGTCGGGTGGATCACGATCCCGCCGCAAAGTGGATCCGTCTTAGGGCGCCGCTGAAGCCGGTTCGATGAGTTCGACTTCGATGAGTTCGACTTCGATGAGTTCGACGAAACCTTGCAGACACGATTGGCCAACGGGCTCCCTCGAGCGTGGCCAACCCGGCTCGACACCGTAGCGATAGCATCGGGCCGCGGTGGGCTCTTCCCCCGCGCAGAACAGGGCGCGGTGATAGCTCTGGAAGCGCTCCGTCGTGTTCCTCACGCCAAGCAACATCGAGGAGGGGCTGCGAAGGGCTCCTCGCCGGGCCCTCGAGCGAGCGGCCGTGACGGACGAGCGCGGCGGGGATGCGTTGCGCGACGTGGCGCATGTTCCTCGGCGCTCGGCGTCGGCAGCAAATGGAACGCGAGCAGAGGGCGCCGAGATCCTTCATCAGCTACCATCCGTACAACGGCTCATGTTCTCACCGCCCTCGCCACCCAGCCGTGTTCTCTGCCGCGTGATGCTCTTGGCTTCAGTCCTTCTCGGCGACGCCTCGTCCAAGCATGTGACCGCGCAAGAGGCATCGGCAGATCCCCGCTTCGGACCGTGCCGGGCTGCGCACGCCGCGCTCCGAGCACGACACCCTCGTGAAGCGGTTGCGGCGCTCGAGCCGGTGCTCCCTGCGCTCCGCGCCATTGTCGCGGCCGAGCCCGTGCGCGCTTCGACTCTCGCGATGTGTCTCTACGACTACGGGCGTGCATTGGAGGGAGGACCGGCGGCTCGACGGTACGCCGCGCCGCGCGCGTACGCCGAATCCCTTCGGCTGCGTCCTCACGATACGGTCGAGATCGCCCTCCTCCGCGCATGGGAGTTTCCCGAAGAGTCCGGAAGCGAGCCGCCGATTCCGTTTCACGACGCTCCCCTGAGCGACGCTGAGCGCGCTGTGTTGCGGACTTCCCGGTGCGCCGATGGCACCACCAGCCTGCGCACGATCAGTCGGAGGCCGGCCGCATCCACCTGCGGCGACGTGAGCGAGTGGCACCTCGTGCAGTCGAGTCACTGTGAACAGGACGGCCTGGTTACCCATCTCGTGCGCTGCACAGCCACAGGGTGCAGTGCAGAACCGCTGTTCGAAGCATGGGACCACCCACGAAGGCCGCTCAGGGCGAGGATCGTCGATTTCGAGTTCGGGAGCTCCGGGGGCCAGTGTTTCGCGGCCGTGCGTTTCGAGCGCTCATACTTCGCTTTCGAGACCAACGGGCCGGATCCTGATGATGTCGTCGCCGATTGGGAAAGCACCACGCGCGCGGTCCGGACCGGAGCCGGACGTGGTTTCGATCTGCTTGAGCGCGCTCCTGGTTACGCCCTGCGAGTGCAACTGCGGAACGGGACGATCCGGTGGACGCGGCGGCGCGGGAGGCTTGTCGACGAACTTGCCGCACCGGCGGGCGAAGTGCGCCCGGTCGCCGCCGTTGCGTGTGATCCGATCTGCATCCTCGGAGTGGCTCCCAGCTACTTCTGAGCCGCGCAGGGGCGCGACGGGCAGGCCACCGCGCTCCGCGCGATCGCCGCCCAAGGCGTGCACCGAGCGTGCGGAGGAGCACGGCGGCCTGCCGGCTTTCGTGGTGCGCGACTTCGAGGAGTACCTGCGCTGCGGGCTGCCCGAGCACGGGCTCTGCCATCTCGCATGCGCGAGCTGCGGTCAGTCGGTGGTCGTCGCGTTCTCGTGCAAGAGAAGGGGCTTCTGTCCATCGTGCTGCGCGCGGCGCATGGCCGACCTCGCTGCGCACTTGGTGGACGAGGTGCTGCCCGAGGTGCCGGTGCGGCAGTGGGTGTGCTCGCTGCCGTGGTCCGTCAGGACGGCGCTCGCGTACGATCGCGAGCTCTGCTCCGACGTCCTCGGTGCGTTCGCCCGAGGCGGCGTCGACGTGCACGCCGAGCGCGCGATCGACGGCCGCGACCGCGCGCAGATCGAGCGCCTCTGCCGCTACCTGGCGCGGCCCGCGCTCGCGCAAGAGCGACTCGAGCGACACGACGAGCAC
>JALYRN010001096.1 GCA_030855295.1 Myxococcota bacterium
CGACGGCGCGGCCGACGACGCTGCACCCGACGGCGGCGCCCCCTACGACGCCGGCCCGCTCGGCTGCCTCGTGCCCGCGCTCTCCGGCGACGAGGCGACCGATCGGCTCGAGGACCCGCTCGGCGTCGCGACCGTCACGATGCCCGATCGCGACGCGTGCCTGCGCACGTACGCGCTGGCCTCGACCGCGGCGCGCCGCGAGGATCGACCCTCGAGCCCGCGCGCGATCACCGAGCGCGAGGGTGCGCCCTCGGTCCGCACCGGCCACGATCTGTTCGACGCGCTCCACGCGCTCGCGATCGAAGAGGCGCGCGAGAACGCGGTCGCCGCGGTGCGCGACTACGCGTTCGACGACGGCACGCCGGTGCCGTGCGGGGGCGAGAGCGGCTGCTTCGAGACCGGGCGCCTCTGGAACTACGTGTGGACGCGCGACACCGCGTACTCGGTGGATCTCGGGCTGGCGGCGCTCGATCCCGCACGCTCGCGCGGCTCGCTCGAGTTCAAGCTCTCCGAGCGTCGCGGCGGCGGCGGCATCGAGGTGGTGCAGGACACCGGCACCGGCGGCTCGTGGCCGGTCTCGAGCGATCGCGTGGCGTGGGCGCTCGGCGCGGCGGAGCTCCTGCCGTGGCTCGAGGAGCCGGCGCGCAGCGACTTCCGCGCGCTCGCGCTCGGCGCGCTGCGCGGCACGATCGAGCGCGATCGCCGGATCGTGTTCGACCCCGACGACGGCCTCTACCGCGGCGAGCAGTCCTTCCTCGACTGGCGCGAGCAGACCTATCCGCAGTGGGTCTCGGGCGCGCTCGTGCACATCGCGATGAGCAAGACGCTCTCGACCAACGTGCTGCACCTGCGCGCGATCGAGATCGCGGCCGAGCTCGCGGAGGACGAGGGCGACGCGGCGAGCGCCACGCGCTGGCGCGGCTGGGCGGACGCGCTGCGCACTGCGATCCGCGCGCGCTTCTGGCTCGAGGACGAGGGCCTGTTCTCGACGTTCGTCACCACCGAGCTCGATCCCTCGCCGACGCGCCAGTTCGATCTGCTCGGTGAGTCGCTCGCGATCCTCGCCGGGGTCGCCGACGACGCACAGGCCGACCGCATCCTGTCGACGTATCCGCACCTCGGACCGGGCGCGGCGCCCGTCATCCACCCGCAGCAGCAAGGCGTCCGCATCTACCACAACCGTGGTGAGTGGCCGTTCGTGACCGCGTACCTGCTGCGCGCGGCGCGCGAGGCACAGCACGACGCGGCGGGTGATCGCGCGGTGCACGCGCTGATGCGCGGCGCGGCGCTGAACCTGTCGAACATGGAGAACCTCGAGACCGCGACCGGGGCGCCGTGGGTCGAGGACGGCGCGGCGAGCGGTCCGGTCGTCAACTCGGAGCGGCAGCTGTGGTCGGTCGCGGGCTACCTCGCGATGGTCCACCACGTGGTGTTCGGTGTGGACGCCGACGAGGACGGGCTCCGGATCCGGCCGTGGATCACGGCGTGGATGCGCGAGACGCTGTTCGCGGGCTCGAGCGAGCTCGTGCTGCGGAACCTGCGCTGGCGGGGGCACGCGCTCGACGTCGTCGTGCACCTGCCGGCGGGCACCGACGCGCCGGGCTACCGCATCGGGGCGATCACGGTCGACGGCGTCACGATCGGAGATCGCGCGATCACCGAGGAAGATCTCGCGGTGCACGCGCGCATCGACGTCCAGCTCGAGGCGGGCGAGGCGGGCGCGACCGAGCTGACGACGATCGAGGACCCGAGCGCGTGGCGCGCGGTGTTCGGCCCGCGCACGCCGACGATCACCGGCGTCGCGACCGAGGGCGCGCGCGTGCGCGTCACGTTCGATCGCGGCGGGGAGGCAGCCGCCGACGTCGAGATCTCCGTCTATCGCGACGGCACGCGCGTGGCGTCGGCGCTCCCGGGCACGACGACGACGTACCTCGACGAGGCGACGGACGCGGCGACGACGACGCACTGCTGGTCGATCGAGACGTGCTTCGGAGCGACCGGCACCTGCTCGCAGCACTCGGCGCCGAGCTGCTGGTGGGGCCCCGCCGCGGAGCGCGTGCGGGTGCTCGACGCGAGCACGTTCACCGCGACCGGTGGCGCCCCGGTGACCGAGCACGGGCGCTTCCACTATCAGGCGTGGGGCGATCCCGGGCATCGCCTCGAGGCCTCGGGCTTCACCGCGCCCACGACCGCCGACTACCTGCTGCAGGTGCAGTACGGCAACGGCGGCCCGACCGACACCGGCATCACGTGCGCCGTGAAGCGAGTCGTGGTGGAGGACGCGTCGACGGGCGCGGTCGTCGCCGAAGGAACGCTGGTGATGCCGCACATGGGCGGCTGGGATCGCTGGGGCGAGAGCTCGTTCGTGCGCGCGCGGCTCGAGGGCGGGCGGAGCTACCGCTTCGTCATCCGCGACGACGACGACACCGTGAACATGAGCGCGTTCCAGCACTTCGCGACGTACACCGCGGGGGCGGGCGGGCGCGACGGCGCGTTCGCGCGCGTCAACATCGCCGAGCTCCGGATCCTCCGCCTGCGACCCTGAGCCAACAGGAGTGCTCGCCCCTGAGCGCCCGTACGGGAGCGCGCGCTGCGCGCGCGGACGGAAGGG
>JALYRN010000233.1 GCA_030855295.1 Myxococcota bacterium
TCGCGCCGAGCGTTCACGATCCGCCGATCTCGGCGTTCATGATGCCGATCCTGCCGTTCACGATCAGGCGATCCTGGCGTTCACGATGCGGCGATCCCGGCGTTCACGATGGCGCGGCGCACGCAGGCAATCGAGCTGTCGCCGGTCCGACGCCGTTTCGCGCGTCTCCGGCTCGGTCTCGCCGCCACCCACGTAGTCGCCCATGAAGTAGTTGGAGTAGCGCCATCGCTCGATGATGCGGAGATCCGAGCGACCGTCTCCGTCGATGTCGCGGAGTTGCCAGGTGGTCTCTCGCCGCTCGCCGACCTCGATGGCCGCGGCGAACGCCTGCACGGCGTAGTCGCGCGTGAATGCGGCCTGCACGTTCCAGTCGTCCGCGCCGACGAGGAACGCCACGGCTCCGCACTCGTCCGGCGTGCCGCCGCCGCCCCACGCTTCCTCGGTCGGTCGGAGGAACGCGACGATGGCGGTCAGCTCCGTCTCGCCGTCGCCGTCGAGGTCGCGGGCCCGGAGGTCGGTCTCGGCAGCGCACGTGAACGGCGTCGTGATCACGCCGGCGGCAGGATCCAGCGGCTCCGACGGCAGCGCCTGGTCGTAGAGGAGGATGGCGGCGACGCGTCGATGCACGTCGACGCCTTCCTCGGGATCGACGCGCGACTCGAGCTGCGCGAGCCAGATCGACCGGAGCTCGAGCGCCCGCTCGTGCTCCACCGGCGCGCCTCGTGGTGGCGCCGCCGCGAGCACGTAGCGGGCACGCCGGTGCTCGAGCTCGCGGAGCACCTCGACCTCGGCGCCCGTGCCGAGCTCGATGAAGCCTGCACCGAGCGCGATCGCGAGATCATCGGTCCAGGGTCCGGGGCCGACGCGCGTCGCGCGGCGGAGCGCGGGGACGACCAGCGGAGCGCCGGTCTCGGGAATCGGAACGTCTGCCGTGACGAGCGGAGCGACGGAGGGCGGCGGTGGCGGCGCGGGCTCGACCGCCGGCACATCGGGCTCGGGAACGCTCGGCGCGGATGCGCGATCGGCGGGCGGGCGAGCCGCGGCGGGCGGAGGAGGAACGGGCGCAGCAGCTCCATCGCTGCATCCGACGAGCAAGAGCGCGATCGCGGCCAGCGCTGGAGATCGGGCGATGGTACGCGGCCCGCGTCTTCATGGGCGCGACGCGAACGGTTCGAGCCCGAATCGCTCGGGTCGTAATTCGGTACCATGAATGGATGCGGCGCTTCGTCTGGTGCGGGGTCTTCTCGTGGTGCGTCGCGTGCGGTGGCGCGGGTGGCGGGGCCGGCGACGCGGGGGATGTCGAGACGGGCGACGCCGGCGCGCCGCTCGCTCCGTCGATCGCGTGCGTGCGCCCGTTCCACGGCGAGATGGTGCTCGACGAGCCGATGCGGCCCATCCCGTTCGTCGCCGCCGTGCGCGGGAGCGACGCGACGACCGCAGAGATCGACGGCGAGACGGTCGCCGTCGAGGGCGGGCTCGTGCGCACCGAGATCGCGGTCCGCTTCGGCTTGAACGACGTGCTCGTGGAGGTCGACGGCGCGACCCAGCTCTGCAGCTTCCTCGTCGCGCCCGCGTTCGCGAGCGAGAGCGACGACCCGCGCCTCGGCACCACGGCGCTCCTCCAGATCGGCGGCATGGGCGTCGACGACGGAGACGACGCGAGCACGCTCGGCAGCCTCGACGACGTGCTGAGCCGCGCGGGGGCCGCGGGCGTGCTCGGCGCCGCGCTCGATCTCGGGCTCGCGCCGTTCACGTTCGATCCCGTTCCCTGCGGGTCCCCCGGCACGGGCTGCTCCATGACCGACCAGGTCCACTACGCCAGCGTGGACCTCGACACCTCGATGATCGGCGCGCCCGAGGAGAGCGAGCTCGAGGTGATCGACGGAGGCCTGCGCGTCACCGCGCGCACGAGCGATCTGCGGCTGCCGGTGCACACGACGGGCACCACCTACGAGTCCTACGCCTACTGCGATGCCGATCTCATGTGTTCCTCGATCGGTCCCGGGTTCGACGGCATGGGCACCGTCGAGCTCGATCTCGAGCTCGTGGTGCTCCTCGACGTGGGGCTCTCGGGCGAGGCGCCGTTCGCGCGCGTGCGCAGCGTGGAGTCGGTCGGCATCCGCGCGGTGAGCGTGGAGCTGCCCTCGATCCACGAGCGCATCCGAGGTCCGATCGAGAGCCAGCTCGCGGGCCACCTCCCGACCGCCGAGGCCACGATCACGGCGCGCGAAGATCTCGGTGATGCGTACGCCGAGGGCGTGCGCGTGCTGTTCGAGGAGCTCCTGCGCGGGCTCGAGTCGCCGCTCGCGCGCGGCAGCCTCGAGGTGCGGAGCTTCCTCGGCGAGACCACGGAGCTCCGCCTGCGCGCGGTCCCGACACGCATCGAGGCGAGCGCGGGCGACGGGCTCTCGCTCGGCATCCGCAGCCGCTACGAGCTCGCGGGCACGGCGGCGCGGACCGCGGGCCGGGGCATCGCGATCCCGACCGCCACGCTCGACGTCGATCGCATGCTGAGCGCCTCGAGCCGCTCTGCGGTCTCTTCCGTGGTGCTGAACCAAGCGCTGCACGCGCTCTTCCGCGCGGGCGCGCTCGACGGGGTCGTCGCGCCGGACATGGTCGTCGCCCCCGACATGGTCGTCGCCCCCGACATGGTCGTCGCCCCCGACATGGTCGTCGCCCCCGACATGATGGAGGTCGAGTCGACGTTGCCGCCCGTCGCGACGGTGGACGCGGGCGGCGTGTCGCTGATGCTGTCGATGAGCGCGACGTTCTCGGGTCCCGCGCCCTACGGCGACGGACTGCGCGTGCGCTTCTCGGTCGTGGCGCGCGGCACGACGGGCTCGGGCGGCGCGGACCCGAGCTTCACGGCGCTGGTGCTCACCGAGCTGCGCATGGCCGCCGAAGGGCGCGCGCTCACGCCGAGCGAAGCGACGGAGGTGCGCGCCTATCTCGCGGTGCTCTCGCACTTCATGGCGAGCTCGCTGCTCGGTGAGTCGCAGCCCGCGCTGCCCGCGGCGACCCTCCGCGCGCCCGCGAGCGTGACCCTCGGCGGGAGCGCGATCGGCACCGGCATCGCGGCGGACACGCAGCTCGGGTCCTTGCCCGCGTTCGGAACCGCCGACGGTCGCTTCGAGTCGAGCGGCGCCTTCGGCGAGCTGATGTGAGCGCTCGGGCCGGGCCTCGGCCGGCTCCTGCGGGCGAGAGCCCGTGGGCGCGGATCAGCGGCTGCAGATCGGGGCGCAGTCCTCGACGGAGCTGCGGAGCTCGAGGCCGCTCGGGCAGCAGGGCTCGCCGGGGAGGCACGGCGTGCCCGAGACGCCGGCGCCCTCGAGGAGGCACGTCGCGCAGAGGCCGGACGTGCCCGCGATGCGCGCCTGACACGATGCGTAGCAGGAGCTCCGAACGGAGGCGCACGCAGCTTCGTCGATCGTGCTGCAGAGCGCTTCGCAGCGCGGGTCCGGATCGCGCACCGGCGGACCGACGTCGCCGGCGCACGAGGCTTCGCAGTCGAGCGGCCCGTTGTCGTAGTCGATGCCGCCCGCGCAGCAGACCCCGCCCGGAAGGCACGGCGTGCCACCTCGGCCGGCGCCCTCGACGAGGCACGCGCTGCAGAGAGAGGTGAGCCCTTCGACGCGCGCGTTGCACTCGATCTCGCAGCGACGCACGCCCGGATCGCACGTCGGATCGGTCGCGGAGTCGGCGCACACCGCCTCGCAGCGCGAATCGGCCGGCGGCTCCGCCGGGAGCGGAGCGTCTCCGCTGCATCCGCACGTGAGCGACACGACGAGGAGCGCGAGGACGGGGCGTGTGTTCATCGCGGACTCATAGCGCACTTCCATCGAATGCCCGTCTCCATGAGGTCGAGCACTTGACGTGCCTTCTCCTCCGGCGTGGCTCGCCTCATCTCCTCGATGTCGTCGCGGCGGATCGGATCGACGGGCTCGCGAAGTCGGCGCGCATGCGGAGAGCCGAACGCGGTGAGCCGATCGTCGCGATGCTAGGCTCGACGTGTGGGGGTGGATGCCGAGGTGCGGTTCGTACGCAACTCAGCCGGTGAACGGATCGCGTACGCCGTGCACGGGAAAGGCTCGCCCCTGGTCTGCGTGGCCTGGTGGGTGAGTCACCTCGAATCCGACTGGGAGCATCCCGGCTACCGACGGTTCTTTGCGGAGCTCGGCGAGCAGCACACGGTGGTGCGATACGACCGGCCAGGCACGGGGCTCAGCGACCGGCAGCGCACGACGGTCGACCTGGAGAGCGAGGTCGCGACCCTCGAGGCGATCGTGGACGGTCTCGGCTTGGGGGAGATGTCGCTTCTCGGCATCGCCTGTGGCGGCCCGACGGCCGTCGCCTACGCCGCGCGTCATCCCGAGCGCGTGACCAAGCTCGTGGCCTTCGGCTCCTACGTCCGCGGCAGCGACATCGGTCCGAGAGGTGCGCGGGACGCGGTGCAAGCGCTCGTGCGCGAGAGCTGGGGGCTGGGCTCCAAGACCGTCGCCGATCTGTTCGCGCCCGAGCTCGACGCAGAAGAGCGGCGGATCCTCGGTCGTGCGCAACGAGCGGCGGCGTCGGCGGACATGGCGTCACGGTTGCTCGCGCTCACGTTCGACGTGGACGTGGAGACCGAGGCCCGGGAGGTTTCCATTCCTGCCCTGGTCCTCCACCGCAAAGGCGACCGGACGATTCCCTTCGCCGCGGGCTGCGAGCTCGCAGCTTGCCTGCCGGGGGCAAGGCTGAGATCCCTCGAGGGGAAGGCACACCCGCCGTGGTACGGCGACGTGACGGCCGCGAGCCGTGCGGTGCTCGACTTCCTAGGGAACGTCGAGCGCGCGCCTGCGCGGCCGCCTGGGCCGATGGCCCACGAGCTGCGGCGCGAGGGTGTGCTCTGGCACTTCAGCTTCGACGGCAAGGAGATCTGCCGACCACGCGAGGGTTGGAGGACTTGTCGGTGCTGCTCGCGCACCCGGGCGAGGAAATACACGCGACCGTGCTGTGGAACGGCGGCCGGACCGAACGGGCGACGGTCCCGGGGGCGGATCCGGTGCTCGACGATGTCGCGATGGCCTCCTACGCGCGGCGACTGGCCGGGCTGCAGGAGGCGCTCGCCGAGGCCGAACAGCGACAACTGACGGATCGTGCCGATCAGTTGCGCGGCGAGCGCGACGCCATCGCCAGGGAGCTGCGGGCCGCGGTCGGGCTGGGCAAGCGTAAGCGCCGGCTGGATGACGCCTCGGAGAAAGCCCGCAAGGCAGTCTCCGGACGCATTCGTTTCGCGATCGGCAAGCTCGCCGAGCTCCACCCAGCGCTCGGCGCTCACCTCGGCAACCGGGTGAGGACGGGCACTCGCTGCCGCTACGAGCCCGACGACGGTCGCGCGTGGATCGTCCGTTGAGGCGCGCCAGATCCGGCCTGGCGAGTTGCCAGACGGCATCTGGCGCCCTCGGGGAGAGGGCGACGTTCGCCCGAAGGAGCAAGCTGGGATGGAACCGCGCGATCCGAACCTGATGCGAAACCGCCAGAAGCCCCTCATCGAGCTCTACGGCCGCGAGCCGAAGGCCGCCTGGGTGATCGACACGGCCCGCACCGAGTGGGCCGACGACGATCCGCTCCACACCTCGGTGTTCGTCGGTCCCGACGAGCCGACTCGAATCCCCATCGCCGTGCATGGGGCTGTCGGTGGCGATAGCGACCAGGCGGTGCCTGGCGATGTCCTGGCGGCGGCGCTCGCGAGTTGCTTGGACTCGACCATGCGGGTGGTGGCGAACCGTCTCGGCATCCCGCTGCGACGCCTGTCGGTGCACGTCCATGCCGAGGTCGACGTGCGCGGGACGCTGCTGGTCTCGAGCGACGTTCCGGTGGGCTTCCAGCGCATGTCGGTGAGGGTCGAGCTCGAGACCGCTCCGAGCGTGGACGCTGGCAAGCGAGCCTCGTTGCTCGGGCTCGCAGAGAAGTGCTGCGTCGTCATGCAGACCCTGCGAGCGGGCGTTCCCATCGAGGTTCGGATCGAGGACTCGACCGAGAGCGCGGGCCGGTCGGCGAAGCCGAGCTCGACGTGATCGCCGATTGGGCGCGCGTGAGCGCGCGCTCCGATCGATTGTTGTCCAGCACGAAGCGGCCGTCCCCGAACAAGCGAAGTTCGAGAGGAAGGTGGTCCAGCGCATGAGCGGACCTCACGTAGTCGGCCGGCCTTCGACCTCACGGGATGCGACACGGATCGGTCAGATGCGATCGTGCTCGCATGTCTCCGGCAGCCGCGCCCGCGTGCAGCCGGTGAGCGACGCCTCGACCCGGCGCATGCAGCGGCCGAGCGCCTGCTCGTCCACGTGCACGGCTCGGTCCTCCGGGGTTCTCCCGACGAGGTGGTACGTGCGCAGGGCGCGCCGGGTCCGCGACTCTCAAGGATCGACGTAGCTCAGCGTCGTCGCGGTGCTCAGCTGCGAGCGCACCAGGACCTCGCAGCCGTCGGGCGAGACGCTCAGATCGCCGACGCGCGCAAGGCTCACGCTCGACGGCAGCGGCTGCGCACGGCTCCAAGCTGCCATCCAGTCCGGGCGGGTGACGTAGAAAGCGATGCGCGTCGGCTCGTCGGCGTGGCGCTGCTGCACGCCTACGAGCACCCGCTCGTCGTGCGTCACCGAGGGCCTGTTGGTGTCGTAGCCCGGCTCCAAGCCCTCGATGAGCACGCGGGTCGCGGGGGCGAAGTCGACGCCGAGCGCGTCCCTCTCGGCCACGTGGATGAACTGAACCCCGTCGTCCGGTGCGTAGTAGAGGCGAAGCCCGTGGGGGGCGAGCCTCGGCTCCCAGGTGACCAGCGCGGGCGGCGAGAGCACCGTCACGCGCTCGAGCGGCCCCCATGTGCTCATCGCCGCGCCGCGCGCCGCGCGGAGCACGCTGCGCGTGCCCGTCACCCCCTCGTCGGAGGCCACGAAGAGCTCGAGCTCGTCGGGCGAGACGCTCGGCGCCTCCACCCACGTCGCGCCACCGCTCACGGCGGCGATCGCTTCGGGAGCGCCATAGGGCTCACGAGGACCGGAGCGCGTGACGCGGTGGATGTCGCCGCGCACCGAGTAGTAGATGGCACAGCCATCGGGCGAGAACGTCGCGTTGCGCGCTTCGCCGTTCGTGAATCGGTCGGTGCCGAACTGATCGACCAAGGTGAATCCTTCGCGCGACCAGTCACAGCCCTCGCGCCTCACCCAGCACGTGGTCGCGGGCGGGCGCGGCGTGGCAGCATCGCGCGACGGATCGACTCCGCCGTCGCGCGCGCCGCGGATGCAGATGCCGGCGACCTCGTCGCAGTACCATCCGTCGACGCAAGGGCACGGCAGCCCCTCGAGGAGCTCGGGGCCTACGCTGCAGCCGAGCGCGCCGAGGCACAGGGCGAACGCTGCCAAGATCGAACGCGCGCGCATCAGAACACCGCGCGCAGCTCGCCTCCCGAGGGCCGCAGCGCCTGCGCGACAGGCGAGGATGCGCTCGCGAGGGTGATGATCCCCCAGATCACACCGATCAGCGCGAGCGTCCCGCCCAATGCGAAGCCGATGTCCGCTCCGATCGCGAGGCCCTCGGCCCGGTCGGCCAGAGGCAACGCAGCCTCGAGGCTGGGAGCGCGGCGGACCTGACCGACCGTGTCCTCGAACGCCACGGCGAGCGCCACCGCGGCGCCCAGCACGACGACGCCGCCGCCGGCGAACACCCACGGCGCCGGGTCCGAGGTCGTGCCCGGGGCGAGCGCGGGCTCGGGCCTTCGCGGAGCCGAGACCGGCGAGGTCGTGGGAGCCGAGATCGGCGCAGCCTCGCCCTCGCCGTGCGCCGCTCGAATCACCGCGCTCAGCCGCGCGACCTCGGCCTGGATCCGTGCTCGGGCGTCGTCGTCGAGCTCGAGACGGAGGCAGTTCCTGTACTCGGCGCGGGCCTCCTCCCACCGGCCGAGCTCCGCGAGAGCCCGCGCCAGGTTGTGGCGCAGCGCCGGCGTCTCGTGCAGGTAGATGGCCTCGCGCAGCAGGACCACCGCCGCCTCGAGATCTCCTTCCGCGAATCGCTCGCGGGCGCGATCGGCCAGGACCGCCGCCGCCTGCTCGCACTCCGAGGGCGACGCGCACGGCAGCGAGTCCTGCGCGCTGAGCGGTGCCGTCCGGAGCCAACACAGCATCGCGCAGAGGACGATGAGCAGACATGTCGACGCGCTCATCTCAGCATTCCTCCGAGCTCACCAATACGTGTCGAGCGGCGAGGCGCGCTTGCTCGGCTGGCTCGGCGCCTCGCGGCGCGGCCTGCGGCGCTCACGCGCCGGCGCAGACGGCAGCTCCGCCAGGACGAGCTCCAGATGCCGGCTCTCGTCGGGCACGACGGACTCGATCCGCGGAGCATATCCGTCGAGCGTGAGCGTGAGCTGCCGCCGATCGGTGGAGCGCTGGAGCGCCAAGCTCGCGGGCGTGCGGACCGGCTCGAGCCCTTCGATCTCGACCCATGCTCCCGGCGGAACGGTCTCCACCTCGATCGTCACCAGCGTGGGCGCCGCGGGCGCCGCGGCCGCCGGAAGCTCCCGGGGCGCCGCATCGCTCCTCGTGGTCGCCGCAGCCGGCGGCTCGCCCGAGTCCGCGAC
>JALYRN010001097.1 GCA_030855295.1 Myxococcota bacterium
GGTCGCTTCCGTCCGCGCGCGAAGCGCGCGCTCCCGTACGCGCCCTCCGGGGCGAGCACTCCTGTCGAATCAGCCGACGTCGGCGCCGGTCTCGCCGGAGAGGCCTTCCTCGAGCGCGGCCATGCCGCCGGCGACGTCGAGCTTCACGCCTTCCTTCCGGAAGGCCATGCCCATCGCGTAGAGGACCTTGAAGAGGTTGTGCGAGCGGCACTGCTCGCCCATCTGGCCGACGCGCACCACGTCGAGGCCGAACGCGCCCGAGATCTCGACGTTGTAGAGGCTGCTCATGTGGCGACGCACGCGCGCGCCGTCGACGCCCTCGGGCAGCGCGATCGCGACCACCGAGTTCAGGCGATGTGCCTCCGGCACGAAGAGCGAGAGGCCCATCGCCTCGATGCCGCGCTGCAGCGACTCCGAGCTGACGCGATGGCGCTCGAAGCGACGCTCCAGCGTCTCCTCGCAGACCAGCCGCAGCGCCTCGTGCAGCGCGAGGATGCCAGGGACCGGCGCGGTGTAGTGGTACTGCTGGTGCCCCCAGAAGCGCCACGCGCGCTCGGCATCGAAGCACCAGTGCGGGCGCGGCGAGGGACGCTGCTCGAGCGCGCTCCACGCGCGATCACCGAACGCGATGAGCGACACGCCGGGGATCGACGAGAGACCCTTCTGCCCGCCGCTCACCGCGGCGTCGACGCCCCACTCGTCCATCGGCATCGGCATCGTCGAGAGCGTGCACACCGCGTCGACGACCACGAGCGCGCCGTGCTCGCGCGCGAGCGTCGTGATCTCGGGGAGCTCCACGTTGAGCAGCCCGCACGACGTCTCGCCCTGCGCGATCGTGACGACGTCGAAGCGCTCGCGGCGCAGCGCGTCGCGCACCATCTCCGCGCGGATCGGCGCGCCCACCTCGGGCGCCTCGAGGAAGCGCACCGTGCCGCCCAGGCCGAGCGCCATCTCGCCGAGCCGCCCGCTGAACGTGCCGCTGCGCAGACAGAGCACGTTGCGCCCCGGCCAGACGAAGCTGGCCATCGCCATCTCCATCGCGCCCGACGCCGGCCCGCCGACGCCCAGCACCTTCTCGGCGTTCGTCTGGAACGCGTAGCGCGCCATCGCCTGCACGCGCCCGATCACGTCGTCCATCGTCTCGCCGAGGTGGTTGATCACCACGCTGTTCGCGCGCGCGACCGCGTGCGGGATCGGCACCGGCCCCGCGCCCATCAGGAGCAGCGGCTCGGCCGGGAGGATGGCGGACAGCGCAACGAGCTCCGGAGGCGGCACGCGAGACGACATGGCGGCGCGCAGTATGGCTCGACGACGAGATCTCGTCTGCGCCTGGTAGCCTGAAAGCGGCGTTCACGATGCGCGCGCGTCGGCGCGGAACCTGCTCGGAGCTCCCCAGTCGCCATGCGCGGCACGCGCCGGCACAGGAGCTCGAGGATGCGACGACGACACCCACCCACCTCGACGCTTGCGCTCGCGATCGCGCTCGGCGCGTCCTGCGGATGCGCCGCCGTCGCGAGCGCGGCGACGTGGTCACGACGACGCTGCGATCCCAGTCGGTCGCGATCCTCTTCTGGGCGCTGTCGATCGAGGTCACACGGGACGACGACGAGCGCCTGCGCGCGCGCGTGTGTCGCGTGCAGACGACCGATGCCGCCGGCTCGTGCAACACGCGCCCCGATGCCGGGCCCGACTGCGCGACCAGCGGCACGCTCGAGCTCGGCGCGTTCCCCGGTGACGACACCACGTCGGCGACCGGCCTGCACCTGCGCGCCACGTTCGCCAGCGGCGCGACCATCGACGCGCGGCTCTGATCAGCGAGAATCAGTCTAGTCTCGCGAGGGCAGCTCGACTGCGGAGAGCAGGTAGTCGCCCGCGCCGGCCATCCCGCTCTCGCCGTCGACGACCACCCAGTACACGCCGGCCGGGAGATCGACCGAGACGCGCGAGCGACGCCAGCCGCCCGGCCAGCCGAGGCTGCTACGGCAGCCGAGCTCGTCGCCGTTCTCCGCCAAGAGGTAGAGCGCCGAGTCGAAGCGGCTCGCAAGACGGAACGAGAAGCGCGCCGCGCGCTCCACGTGCATCGCGTAGAGGTGCTCGGGCGCCTGGGTGCCGCCGCAGCTCGCGTGGTAGCGCGACTCCGCCGGCAGGAGCTCGCGATCGACGGGCTCGCGATCGCGAAGCTCGCCGTGGGGCGCTTGCTCGATCGCGCGCGGATCCACGGGATCTTCGAACGCGACGAGGCGGTAGTGACCGTGCGCGCGCGTGCCGTCGACGGCGACGTAGTACGTGCCCTCCGGCAGGTTCATGTCGAACGTCTCGAGGCGCGCCGCGTCGTCTCGACACGCGACCTCGGGGCCGTCGATCGCGCCGCGGCGGACGTACAGCGTCGCGTCGAATTCCGAGACCAGCCGCAGCGCGAGCCGCGCCGGCGTCGCGAGCCGCACGACGTACCACTGCTGTGGGCCACCCATGCCGCCGCAGCTGCCGGCGTCGTCGGCGCCCGACGTGATCGTCGCGCCGAAGAAGACGCGTCGCGGCACGAGCTCGATCGCGCCGGCTTCCCGCGTCAGCGCGCGCCCGCACGCGAGCTCCGCGGTGTCGCGCAGCAC
>JALYRN010000234.1 GCA_030855295.1 Myxococcota bacterium
GTGCTGCGCGACGCGCTCGCAGACGACGCGCAGCTCGTGCGGCGGCGCGCGATCGAGCAGCTCACGCGGCTCGGCGATCGAGAGGCCTGGCCGGCGATCGAGGCGCGGCTGCGCGACGGCGACGAGTGGCCCATCGTGGTCGAGGCCGCGCTCGGGTACGTGCAGCGCCTGTGCATCGCGGACGCCGGGCCCGCCGTGATCGAGGTGGTGCGCCGCGGGATTCGACAGGGGGCGTGGGAGCCCGACGTCGAGATGGGCGTGCACGCGCTGCGCGTCGCGACGCGGCTCGGTGGAGCGACCGCCGAGGAGGCGCGGACGGTGGCGGCGCGCGGCGGCGAGGTGATGCAGGCGGCCGTCCAGGCGTCTCGGGCCGACCGCGAGACTTGTGCGCCCGGGCCGTAGGAACCATGGCAGGACGGGGTTCCCACAGCGGAATCTGCGTGGTAGCGTCCGCCTCGCTCGCACGGGCCGAATGGCTCGGCGCGCGAGGAGCACATGAAGCGCCAGTCGCTGCGTACGATCATTGGATGTGTCGTCGCCCTCGGCCTGCTGCCCGCGCTCGCGTCGTGCGGGGAGAGCGCGGCCGCGGACCTGCAGATCGAGCGCCTGCCCGACGTCAGCCCGAGCCTGCCGAACGTGCCGACGCTGCCGCCGCCGCCGCACCCGGTGCAGCATGCGGACGGGAGCTACAGCCTCTACGGGCTGCGGCGACGGCAGGCGGTGACGCTCGATACGGACGTCGCGGTCACCGGGTACATCGTCGAGATCTATTCACCGCCCGAGTGCCCCGAGGGGCGCACGTGTCCGACGCCTGCGGCGCCGCACATGTGGATCGCCGACACGCGGGGTGAGGCGGAGGACTCCGATCGCCTGATGGTGGTCGGATACGCCGAGAACCAGGCGCAGATCGACGAGGCGATGGAGCTGGCATCGCGCGGCCGGTACGAGCCGCCGGATCCGGAGACCGGGCTGCTGCCGATCCCGACCGACTTCTTCGTCGGCAACAAGGTGAAGGTGAGCGGGCGGTTCGCGCGCATCTCCGGCACCGGGTTCAACGTCTCCGAGGGCCTGCTGGAGTACCGCGGACACGAGACGCTGGAGCAGTCGCCCGAGGCGCAGGCCGCGGCCGCTCCGACGCGGCGCCGCTGATTTCCTGGGGGCGCCGCCCCCAGACCCCGGCCGCAGCGCGTGGCGCTGCGCGACGCGTTCCGCGTCGTCGGAGCGCGCCAGACGAGGTCTGGCGTGCTCCGATCTCGCGTGCGCGGTTCCTGCGATCTCCGATGCGCGGTTCCTGCGATCTCCGATGCGCGGTTCCTGCGATCTCCGATGCGCGCTCTGCGCTCTCGCGTGCGCGGGTCCTGCGATCTCGCACGGGGCCGGACGCGCGGTCGGAGCGCGGAGGGTCAGGGCTGGTAGTCGAGGAAGGCGCGGACGACGGGGGTGCCCAGGCGGAAGCCGACGGGGAGGTCGGTCCGGCGGGCGTGGTACCAGCCGTCGTCGCCGCCCTGGCCGGGGGCGCCGACCTGGAGCTCGTAGCGCTCGGGGGCGCCGCTGCGGCGCTGGATCTCGAGCACGAGGGTCGGGGACGCGAACCCGGCGTCCGCGGGAGGCTCACCGTACGTCGTCGTCCCGAGCGCGCGCATCGAGGCGAGGCGATCGAGCACGAGGGTGGTGCGGAGCTCGTCGGCCGCGCCCGATCCCGCGGTCCAGCCGTCGCCCTCGCGGCGCAGCTCGACGCGCTCGCCGCCGCGCACGATCGCGAGCGACTCGAGCGCGCTGGACTCGGTCGCGAGGAGATCGCGGCTCGCGAGCGGGCCGTCCAGATCATCGACCAAGCTCGACGGCACGACGAACACGGCGGGATCGTCGTCGACGCGCGCGAACGAACCGCCGTCGGTCGCGTCGCCGATGCGGAGCACGATCTCGCGCGGCTCGGGATCGGCCTCGGCCTCGGCCTCTTCGTGCTCGTGCTCGTGCTCGTCCTCTGCCGCTTCGTCCTCCGCGCTCGGCAGAGGTCCCTCGAACCGCGCAGTGAGCACGATGCGCGGACGGTCGAGCCCGTGCTCGGGCCTCGCCCGGTCGGCGGCGAATCGCAGCGCGGTCAGCGACGCGAGGCTGCGGACGACGTCACGCGCGATCACGCGGTCGGCGGGTAGCTCGAGCGGCACGGTGACCCGCCACTCGGCGCCGCTGCGCTCGAGGATCTCCTCGACGCCGTCGCGCACGATGCGGAGCCGCTGGGCGCTCGTCTCGCTGTCGCGGACCAGACGTCGATCCCGGAACCGGATCGCGGCGGGCGTCAGCAGCTCCTCCGCGGCGAGCGGGAAGCGCGCGATGCGAGCCTCCTCGCCGCGCCTCACCCACACGCCCTCGGCGTCGACCGCACCGACCGTGATCGTCTCGCCGCGATCGGCGTCGGAGCGGTGGAACGTCAGCGTGGCGCGGGGCGCGGCCAAGCCGCGCGCACGCAGCGCCTCGGCGCTCGCCGGCTCGTACGCAGTCGCCTCCTGCGCGCGCAAGAGACGCATCCAGTCCGCGATCGAGTCGGCGTCGCCCGGCCGCGTCGGGCTGTGCAGGCGATCTGCGTCGCCGCGGACGATCTGCCAGGACGCGTCCTGACGCCGCAGCTCGAGCTCGCTCTCGCCGACGTGCACGGTCGCGCGCTCCAGCTCGTCATCGCGGAGCGTGAGGAGCCGGTTCTCGCGGAGGCGCTCGGCGTCCGAGCCCAGCACCTCGACCGCGCCCGCTTCGACGCACACGATCGGGCCGTCGTCGCCCGCGATCGCCGTCAGCTCGCCGTCGTGATCGGGGCACGCCCCGCCGACGCGCAGCCGGAGCGGCGAGCGATCGGCGCTCGCGTCCGCTTCGCCCCCCTCGCGCTCGACCACGAGCTCGCGCGTGGGCTCCGCGA
This sequence comes from Myxococcota bacterium, assembly GCA_030855295.1. GTDB lineage: Bacteria > Myxococcota_A > Polyangia > Polyangiales > Sandaracinaceae > Sandaracinus. The sequence goes on from JALYRN010000234.1 coordinate 2,912, forward strand.
GACCGTACGTCGCGAGGTCGTCCGCGCTCTGCGTGACGAAGCGCGTCGCGCGGAGCTCGTGCATCGCGCCGAGGAGCGACTCGACCGCCGAGGTGCGCGCCAGCGCGTCGTCGGGCTCGCGCAACCACCAGCGCCCGTCGGCGCGCTCGAGGCGGATGTGGCTCTCCGCGTTGCGCAGCTCGGCGCTGCTCGCGTCGGTGCTGCGGAACGACGCGAAGAGCTCCTTGCGCCGGAAGTGATCAACGCCGTGCTCGAGCGCCTCCACGAAGTCGCGGCCGACCACGAACGCCTCGCCGGGTCGATCCGACACCGCCGCGTAGACGCCCTCTCCACGCGGATCGTCGCCGCCGACCGTCACCGTCACCTCGCGATCGGCGACCGTGAACCGCACGCTCGCGCGCGGCTCGTCCAGCCCGAAGCGCTCGCGATCCTCGTCCGTGATCCCGCTCAGCGTGCGACGCGCCTCGAGCCACTCGAGCGACGAGAGGAGCTGGTCGACGGCGTCCTGATCGGCGTCGCTCTCGATCGGCTCGGTGATCGACCAGTGGCCGATCTCGAAGGAGTCGAGGTCCTCTTCGCGATCGCGGTGCAGCACGACGCGCTCCTCATCGCGGCGCACCTCGACGTCCGTGACCCGTGGTCGCACGAAGCTCTGGATCACGCGCCCGCGGCGCGCCTCGAGCTCGCCCGTCGAGAGCATGCCGCTCTCGAAGAGCACGATGAATGCCGCCATCGCGATCGCGACGACGCCGAGCACGATGGTCGTCCGCCTGCTCATCGCTCCTCGATCAGGTCCGCCGGTTCCACCACACGGCGAAGCCCAGGAAGAAGAGCGCCGCGGGCAAGAGCAGCACGACGCGGAACCCGAGCCCGTCCACGTCCTCCTGCGACATCCGCACCGGACGCGCCTCGACGCTCCGGCCCGGCAGCTCGATCAGCGCCTCGCGCTCGGTCAGCCATCCGACGATCGCGCTCGCGAATTCGTAGTTCACGACCTCTTGGACATCGAGGTACTGCCCGGCGAGGAACTCGGCGTCGCCGATCACGACGACGCGCCCGCCCTCGCGCTGCTCGGGATCTTCGCCCTCCGCCGGCTCGCCGACACGCTCGACGCGCGTCGCCACCGCGATCGAGATCGGTCCTTCGACGTCCGCGTCGTCCCGCTGGGGCTCGCCCTGCCGGATCATCTCGGCGACCTCGGTCTCGGCGTAGGCCGAGGCGCTCGTCGAGAGCAGCGTGGTCGCGCGATCAGGATCGATCGGACGCACCGATCGGACGATGTTGGTGATCACCGCGACGCCGGTGTCGCGGAATGGACGCGTGATCGCGTGCTCGCCCCAGTCCGCCACGAAGAAGGGGCCGAGCGGCGGGCTGGCGCCCTGCGGGAAGAAGCGTGGATCGAGCTCGAGCACGAACGTGCGATCGAGGCGGATCCCGAAGTCGCGGAGCACCGACTCGAGGCCGGTCGGCGCGATCTGTTCCTGACGCAGCTCGGGGTCGGCCGCGACGAAGAGGTTGCCGCCGCCCTGCACGTAGCTGCGGATCAGCTCCGCCTCGGGCGCGGTGAACGCGGTGGTCGGCCCGACCACGAACAGCGCGTCGCAGTCATCCGGCACGCGCGACGCGCCCCGCGTCTCGAACGTCTCGATGTCGAGGTTCTCGCGGCGCATCTGGTTGCGGAGCGCGCCGAGATCGCGCGGCGAGCCGGTGCCCACCGTCCACTCGCCGTGCCCCTGCGTGATGCAGACCCTCGTGCGGCGCCCCGACGTGACCTCGAGCAGACCGCCGGTCAGCGCCTGCTCCGAGCGCACGTCGATCCGCTGCGCGCCCTCGGACTCGAGCGCATCGAAGTCGAAGGTGGCGAGATCGTCGCGGCTGATCTTCCACTGGCGGTCGCCGGACTCGATGACGACGGCGACGTCCGATCCGATCGTGCCCCCGAGGTCGACGGCGCCGAGGTGGAGGCGCTCCGCGAGCACGCGGTACTCGGTGGGCTCGCGATCGGGATCGACGAAGTGGATCGTGATGCGCTGCGACTCCGCTCGGTAGCGCTGCAGGAGCTCGCGCAGATCCTGGTAGTGCGGCTCGCCCGCCGAGAGCACGAGCCACACGTCGATGTCGCGATCGAGCTCGCGCAGGACGGCGCGCGTGCGATCCGAGAGCGTGAAGATGCTCTCCGAGGTCCAGTCCCACCGCGCGTAGTGGCGGAACGAGAGGTAGTTGCCCATGACGACGATCGCGAGCGCGATCAGCGATCCGGCGATCACGTTCGTGCGCCCGGAGAAGCGGCGGCGCGACGCGGCGTCGCTCGGCTTGCGCTCGGGCAACGGAGAAGAAGGCTCGGGAGCGCGCGTCTTGTCGCTCATCCCTCGTACCTCCGGGACTCGAGCACGCGCACCGCGAGGAACAGCGCGAGCGCGGTCACCGAGAGGTCCCAGACGATGTAGCGGGTGTCGACGACGCCGGTCGCGAAGGTGATGAGGTGGCTCCACACGCTGACGTACTCGAAGATCTCGCGCGCGTCGTCGCCCGGCACCACGAACTGGGCGAGGCCCAACAGGAAATGCCCCGCGACCGCGAGGAACGTCAGCATCGCCGCGACCAGCTGGTTCCGCGCGATCGCGCTCATCAGCACGCCGACCGACATCCACGAGAGACCGAGCGTGAACAGGCCGAAGTACATCGCGCCGATCGCGCCGCCGTCGACGTCGCCGAAGCGGCTCGTCAGCCACACGTACATCAGCGTCGGCACGAACAGCGCGACCCAGAACACCATCGCGGCGACGAACTTGCCGAGCACGATCCCGACCTCGGACACCGGCGCGGTCAGCAGCGACTCGATCGTTCCCGAGCTGCTCTCCTCGGCGATCAGCCGCATCGTCAGCAGCGGCACGATGACGAGCGCGCAGATGTAGAACAGCACCGAGTTGCCGAAGAGCTGCGCCAGCGGGCTGCCGGTGCCCGAGCCCGCGGTGAACGGCTGCGCGGCCGCGAGCGACGCGAAGTAATAGAACTGCAGGCCCATCAGCACCGCCCACGCGGTGAGCACCACGTAGGCCAGGGGCGAGACGAAGAACGAGACGACCTCGCGCTTGGCGATCGTCCACGTGCCCCTCACGGCTCCTCCGATCCAGCGCGCGACGTCGGCTCGTCGTCCTCTTCTTCGTCCTCGTCCTCGTGCTCGCCCTCGTGCTCGCCGTCGATCGTCGCGGCTCCGCCCGGGAGCTGCTCATCCATCGTGAGCCGGCTGAAGACGTCCTCGAGCGAGCTCGCACCCTCGGGACGCAGCGCGCGCAGGACGAGCCCGGCCTCCACGAACGCCGCGAAGACGCGCTCGCCCACGTCCTCCGGCGAGCTCACGGAGAGCCTCGACCGCACGAGCCTGCCGCCGAGCGGCTCGACGCTCTCGACCGCGCGCACTCCCTCGATGCTCTCGAGCACCGCGCGGAACACCGCGACCGGCTCGCCATTCCCTTCCGGCGCGCGCCCCTCGACCACGAGCACGCCGCCCGCGATCGCGGCACGCAGCTCGCGCGTCGTGCCCTCGCGGACGATGCGGCCGCGATGGATGATCACCACGCGGTCGCAGGTCGACTCGACCTCGGGGAGGATGTGCGTCGAGACCAGGATCGTCTTGGTGCCGGCGAGCCCGCGCACGAGATCCCGCACCTGACGGATCTGGTTGGGATCGAGCCCCGCAGTCGGCTCGTCGAGCACGAGGATCGGAGGATCCGCGACCAGCGCGTCGGCGAGGCCAACGCGCTGCCGCATGCCCTTGCTGAGCTGACCGATGATGCGATCGCCAGCGTCGGCGACGCTCGCCTGCTCGAGCGAGCGCTCGACGCGCTCGCTGATCTTCTTGCGCGCGACGCCCTTGAGCTCCGCGCGGTAGCGCAGGTACTCGCGAACGCGCATCTCGGGATAGAGCGGCGACGCCTCCGGCATGTACCCGATGCGTCGCTTGGCCTCGATCGGGGCGCTGAGCGCATCGATCCCGTCGATGCGGATCGCGCCCCCGCTCGGCGCGAGAAAACCCGTCAGTATCCGCAGCGTCGTGCTCTTGCCGGCGCCGTTGGGCCCGAGGAAGCCGACGATCTCGCCCTTGCCCACCTTGAACGACACGTCTTCGACCGCACTGCGGACGCCGTATCGCTTGGTGAGGTGCTCGACCTCGATCATGTGCGGGCGTCCCGTACAACGGCTGGACGACCACGGCAAGCGCGGGGGGCGCCGTTTTCTGGACCGCGGGGATCGAGCGGAGCGACGGTGCACGGATGACCGTCGTCGCTGCCGCGATCTTCGTCGTGCTCTTCGGCCAGGATCTGATCGACTGGGCGAACCGCCGCGCGCGCTGAGTCGACAGGAGTGCTCGCCCCGGAGGGACCGGACGGAAGCGCGCGCTTCGCGTGCGGACGGAAGGTCCCGGAGCGGGCGAGCCGATTTTTAGACAGCCGCTGAGCGCGGGCTGAATGGCGCTCCGGAGGGGGGCAACGGTGCTGGAACCCAGGCGCCGGTGTCATGCTATCTTCTCTCGACGCGACCCTTCCCGCCTTCGGCCTGCAAGCCGCTGCTCCGTCGAGAGAACGGATCGCTGCTGCGGCATCAGCCTCGAGCACCTCTCGGATGGACCCGAACCGCGCGCTGATCGAGCGAGCGCAGACCGGGGATCCGGCGGCGTTCCGCCAGATTTTCATCGCGCATCGCAGCGATGTGTCGCGCGTGGTCTTCCGGATGATCGGGCCGAGCCCCGACCTCGAGGACGTCGTGCAGGAGGTCTTCCTCCACGTGTACCGCTCGCTGAAGTCGTTCCGCGGTGAGTCGCGCTTCTCGACGTGGCTCTATCGGCTCGCGGTGAACGTGTCGCGGATGCACCTGCGCAAGGGGCGCTCGCGGCCGCGCTTCTCCGACGTCGAAGTGCCGGAGGCGCCGCCCGACGGCGCTCCGCTCGACACGCCGGACGTGGTGGTCGAGCGGCAGGAGCGCGTGCGCACGCTGTACCGACTGCTCGACGCGCTGAGCGACAAGAAGCGCGAGGTCCTCGTGATGCACGACCTCGAGGGCGTCCCTGCCAAGGAGATCGCCGAGATCGTCGGCGTCCCCGTGCTCACGGTGCGCACGCGCCTCTTCTATGCACGCAAGGAGCTCTACGCCGCGATGGCGAGCGAGCCGAGCCTGTCGGCGGTGATGGACGTGCTGGTCGATCAGCTCCCCGGGAAGCCGTCGCAGAAGAGCGCCGCCGCGACGATCACGAGCGAGCGCGAAGAAGGCCGGGAGAGCCGGCCGTGAGCCACGCGCCGAAGATCGCCGCGCTCCGCGCGCTCTCCGAGCGGGCGCTGTCGCCGCGCGCGCGGCTCCGCATCGAGCGCCACCTCGCGACGTGCGACGTGTGCCGGCGCGCGCTCGCATCGATCACGCTGTATCGACGTACGGTCGAGGACGTCCGCGAGGCCGAGCCGCCCGAGCTCGACTGGAGCCGCATGGAGCTCGCGCTCGCGCGTGAGGCGCGGGCGCTCAGCGAGCGCACCTCGGAGCGAGCGTCCGAGGGCACCTCCGAGCGAGCGCAGCCGGCGCGTGCAGCGGGTCGGCGCATCGATCTGCGCGCGGCGCTGCCCTACCTCGCAGCGGCCGCGGCGCTGTTCCTCGTGGTGTGGGCGTGGC
>JALYRN010001098.1 GCA_030855295.1 Myxococcota bacterium
CGTCGCGTCGGCCGCCAGCTCGATCGGTCCGACCAGCGCGTCGCCTTGCCGGTACGCGAAGAGCCGCACGCCGGCCTCGCTCGACGGAACGTGCAGCACGTAGCGTCCGTCGTCGCCGGTCGGCATCGAGCGCGTTCGGTAGCGCTCGTCGTCCGCCACGGCGTGCACGCGCACGCCGCTCGCCGGCGCGCCGCTCGCGTCCCGCACCACGCCCTCGATCGTGCGCAGCGCCGTGCCTTCCTCCTCGGCCCGCGCCGCGAGCAGCGCGTCCACGCCGGGGCCACCGATCGTGATGCGCGCGTGGTGCGACTCGGTGCGATCACATCCCCGGATCAGCACCGGCGGCGTGAAGCGCGAGACGAACCCCGACGCGACGATCCCCGCGCCGAGCCCGCCCCGCGGATCCGCGTACGCGAACCCGACGCCCCGCTCGTCGGTGAACGCGAGGAACGGGATCCGCTCGGCCTCGTGCGGATCGAAGCCGACGTCGGGCGCGAACGCCGGCATGCGCGGCGTGTACATGAACCCGTGCATCGTCGTGATCCCGCGCACCGCGCCGTCGAGCGACGACGCGTACGTCATGCGCACGTCGACCGTGCTCGACCCCGGCTCGAGCACGTAGTCGATCGCCGCGTCGATCCCCTCGTACGCCGTCGACAGGATCGACCCCGTGATCGCCTCGTAGAACGGCAGCGGACGCATCGGCCCCGACGCCCGCACGATCGCCGCGCCGCCGTCGCTCCCATCGGCGATCACGCTCACGCTGGTCGTCATCACGGTGTAGCGGCTCGTCAGGATCAAGATCTCGCCGAAGTCGGCGGGATCGACGAGCGCGCCCCCCTCGACCCGCGCGATCCCGAGCGGCCGTCCGCCCCACGGGTCGTACAGATGCGAGGGCCCGACGTCCTCGATCACCATCGCGACGCGATCGTTCGCGAGCACGAACCCGCCCTCGTCCCACACCCCGAGCCCGCTCGGGAACGGCGGCAGCGACGCACCGTCGATGCGCCCCGCGCGCGCCTCGGTCGGCCCGGCGCCCAGCGGCTCCGGATGCCCCTCGGGATCCCCGACCTCGAGCACGGGCGCACCCTCGCACGCGATCGGCGGCGCGTCCGTTCCGGCGTCGGTGCTCGGCGGCGGGTCACCTCCGCACGAGACGATCGAGAACGCGAGCGCGAGGACGCGAACCGGCGAAGTCATCGCGCGAGACTAACAACGCGGCGGCCCGCAGCGTGCGCGGACGCAGGCTTGACCACAGTCATGACCATGGTCACGCTTGGTGCATGACGGTCGTGTCGAAGAGCGCGCTCAAGGCGCGGATGCTCGAGTACTTCCGGCACGTCGAGCAGACCGGCGAGGAGCTGATCGTCACCGACAACAACCGCGCCGTCCTGAAGGTGGTGCCGATCTCCACCCGTCAGCCGGCGTCGAGCGTCTTCGCCGACGTCCGAGGGCGCGTCGTGTACCACGAGGACATCCTCGCCCCGACCGCCGAGGAGTGGAGCGAGACGTGATCGTGCTCGACACGCACGCGCTGCTCTGGTGGGCGCTCGACCCGGCTCAGCTCTCGGCGACGGCGGTCGAGACATGCGCGCGCATGGAGCGCGACGGCGGCTTCGCCAGCGCGATCTCGCTGTGGGAGCTCGCCATCGAGGTGAAGCGCGGAAAGCTCGAGCTCCCACTCTCCGTCGGCGAGCTCGCGGAGCGTATCGAGAGGAGCGGGGTCGTCGAGCTGCTCGCCGTCGACACGAAGATCTGGCTACGGAGCGCCGGCCTCGACTGGGAGCACCGCGACCCGGCGGATCGCGTCATCGTCGCGACCGCGCTCGAGAGAGGACTGCCGCTGTTGACGAAGGACTCGACGCTGCACGCGTTCGATGGCGCGACCTGCGTCTGGTGATCGAGTTCCGGATCGCGCACGGCAGGCAACCGCGCGATGCGCGCGCTCGTTCAGTCCGACGCGTACGCGATCGTGGTCAGCAGGGCGTTCTCGGACTGGCGGGAGTCGAGGCGCGTGTGCTGCACGACGATCGGGACGTCCGACTCGATCACGCTCGCGTAGTCGGTGCCGCGCGGGATGCGCTCGGGGTCCCGGAGATCGTCGAAGCGCAGGTGCAGTGTGCGGCGCGCGCCGACCGTCGCGCGAAACGGGCCGGCGGGCTCGCGGTCCGCGAAGAAGATCGTGATCGTGACCTGCGCGTCGCGATCCCCCGCGTTGAGGATGCACGCGGTCTCGTGGCTCTTCATCTCCTCGGGGCCGGTGCTGCCCTCCGGGATGTAGCCCTCCGCGATCGCCCAGCGCCGTCGTCCGATCGTGTCCATCGCCGTGCACCTAGGCGCGACGCTCCCCCCGAACACTGTCGACTTCACCCTCCGACGAAGCGGCCCGCGAGGTTGGCGACGACGACGATGAGGTCGCTCGCCTGCACCGGCTTGGGGACGTGCTGGTGGTAGCCCGCCTCGAGCGCGCGCCTGCGATCGGCGGAGCGCGCGTACGCGGTCAGCGCCACCGCGGGCACGTTGCCGCCTCGCTCCGGCGGGCGCGCGCGCACCTGGCGGATCAGCGCGTAGCCGTCCTCGCCGGGCATGCCGATGTCGCTGATC
>JALYRN010000235.1 GCA_030855295.1 Myxococcota bacterium
GCGTACGGTCCCGCGGCGATCGCGCCCACGGTGTCGGTCGCCGCCCCGCAGCTGCCCGGCGGCGCGATCGGCGCTCCGCCTGCCGCGGCACGGCGCGTCGGTCCCGACGAGAGCCGCGTCGGGATGTGGATCGGCTTCGGAGGCGTCGTGCTCCTGAGCGGCGTGTGCCTGCTCGGCAGCTTCCTGTGCATCGTCAGTGGCCTCCTCCGATGAGCGGGCGGACGACAGGAGCGCGGGAGCTGAGCCGGCGCCTGCGCGGGCGCGGGCGGTTCTGGTACCCTGCGCCCCAATGCTCCGCACGCGCGTCATCGCGGGCTGGACGAGCTCGGTCGTCCTGGCGCTCGTGTTCGCGACGCTGGTCACGCTGATCGCGCGCTTCGAGGTGTTCCTCGAGCCTCTGCGCGTCACCCCCCCGGAGCCCGCGCCGGTCACGCTGCGGCTCGCGCCGACGCGCATCCACGCGACCGAGGACGGACACGCACGCCCGATCGACATCGTCGCGCCGCGCGTCGCGCTCGGAGAGGTCGTCGTCGATCCGGTCACCGCCGCGCTCGTCGACGCGTACGAGCAGGCGCGGCGGCCGCCCCGCAGTGACGAGATCTTCGGGCTGTTCTTCGTCTTCTTCCTGCTCGGGCTGGTGCTCGCGACGTGGCTGCGCATGCTGAGCCCTGGTCGCGGGGCGCTCGTGCGCGCACAGCTCGGGCTGCTCGGGATCACGATGCTCTTCGTGCTCTACGCGAAGACGTACTTCCTGCTCAGCGACGGCGCGACGACGCTGGTGCCGATCGGCGCGCTGTCGCTGTGGGCGCGCGTCTATCTCGATCGGCGCACCGCGTTCATGATCGCGCTCGTCGCGAGCTGTCTGATCGCGTCGATGGCGGACTTCGATCCGATCGCCGCCGTCGTCTTCCTGGCGGCCGGGATGAGCCCGGTGCTGCTGGTGCGCGACAAGAAGAAGACCTTCTCGATGCTGCCCGCGGGCATCGCGGGAGGGGTCGCGGGCGCCGCCATGTACGCGGCCGCGCGCGTGCTCTTCGTCGGCGAGTTCGATCTGCACGAGGAGCTCGCGGAGCCGCTGCGCTCCGATCTCGTCGGCGCGCTCGCGGCCGGTCCGTTGGCGGGCATCGTCGCGGTCGCGCTCCATCCGCTGGCGTGGCGCGCGCTCGGCGCGGTGTCGCGACAGCGGCTGCTCGAGCTGTCGGATCTCGATCAGCCGCTCCTGCGCAAGATGGCGAAGGAGGCCCCGGGCTCGTGGGAGCACGCGCGCGCGATGGCGAACCTCGCCGAGGCCGCCGCCAACGCGATCCGAGGCGACGCGCTGCTCACGCGCGTCGGCGCCTACTACCACGACCTCGGGAAGACGATTCAGCCGAAGCTCTTCGTCGAGAACCTGACGCGCGGCGAGGCGTCGCTGCACATCGGGCTCGAGCCCGACGTCAGCGCCGACGCGATCATGGCGCACGTGGTCGAGGGCACCGAGATCCTGCGGCGCGGCGGCATCCCCGAGCCCGTGGTCGAGTTCGCGTACACGCACCACGGCACCAGCGTGATCGAGTACTTCTGGCACAAGTGCCTCGAGCAGGGGAACCCGAAGCACCGCGACGAGTCGTTCTTCCGCTACCCGGGCATGCGGCCTCGCACCAAGGAGACCGCGATCCTGATGCTCGTCGACTCGATCGAGGCGGCCTCGCGCACGATCGACCCGCCGGAGCGCGACAAGTTCGAAGAGATGGTGCAGCGCATCGTGTTCGTGAAGCTGCGTCAGGGTCAGCTCGACGAGTCGGGGCTCACGCTCGCCGATCTACGCACGATGACCACACAGCTGGTCGACACGCTCTGCAACGTGCACCACACGCGCATCCGCTATCCCTGGCAGGACCGCATGGACAAGGGGGAGGCGCAGCTCCCGATCCCCGGCGCGGCGACCGAGGAAGAGATCGTGCGGGCGCGCGCGGAGGCCGAGGAGCGCGAGGACGCGGGGACGCAGCCGATGCCGATCCCGGCGGCCGCGATCCGCGCCGACGAGGCCGGCACGACGCGTCCCGACCGAGAGTCGATCCGCGGCGCAGTCCGTGCGGACGCGGAGGCGGAGGCGGAGGCGGAGGCGAACGCGGACTCCGCGAGCGACGCCGAGATCGAGGGAGCGCCCGACGACGAGCCGCGCGCGTCCGCCGAGACCGACGAGGCGTCGGACGCCGAGGACGATCACACCGCGCCGTAGTCGGCGCGCCTGCGCCGTAGTCCGCGCGGCCGCACATCACACGAGGGCGGCGATCACGGTCGCGAGCATCGCGAGCGGCGTCGCCCAGAGCGCGAGCCCCGCCCCGAGCCAGCCCGCGAGGGCGAGCGCGTCCATCGGGCCGGGCGCGACCTCGCCCGGGATCCCGAGCCGCGTGCGCGCCGATCCGACGCTCTCGTCGAGCGCCGAGTCGTCCAGCTCGGCCGCCGAGTAGAGGCTCTTGCTTCTTCGCCCGCGCGCCATCGCCGCGAGGACCCGGCGCGGCGCGATGAAGAAGCCGTACTGCAGCGCGGCGACGTTCAGGATCCAAGCGGCGTAGTGCGCGCCGCACCCGGCGCCGAGCTCCCACGCGCCGATCTCCGCCTCGCCGGTCCAGTCGGCCGCGTAGCCCGTCAGCACGTGATGCAGATCGTGGAGCTTCACCGCACGGCGTCGCCCCTCGGAGTTCGGAAAGCCGATGGGGATCCCCGCGATGCGCTTCAGCTCGACCCAGCTCGCTTCGTAGCCGCCGTCGCCGAAGCCCCACGCTTCGAAGTAGCGGGCCCTCGCCTCGCGGAGCCCGAGCGTTCCTTCGTAGACCGGTGCGCTGCTCGCCATGACTCGCCTCCCTCGTCGTCGTCCCCGACACGAACGGCCGCAGGCGCGAGCCCGCGGATCATCAGCTCGATCGACGCGCGCAGGTGCGCGCGCGCCGCGGTGGCGCTCGGCAGCGCGCCCGAGAGCCACCCCATCAGCGCCATCAGGTAGAGCGCGAAGACGCTCGCGGCGGCGAGCGGCGACGGCACGTCGGCCGCGACCTCGCCGCGCCCCTTGCGGGCCTCGATGCGCTCCGCGAGCGCCGTCAGGAACGCGCGGTCGACCTCCTCGCGCACCGCGCGCGCGACGCCTCCGGCGAACGCGAGCTCCTTGACGAAGATCCGCGCGAGCTCCGCGTCCTTCGCGTACATCGCGAAGAAGCGCGCGAACACGGCGTCGAGCTCGTCCGCGAGCGTGGCTGCCCCGCGCGCGCGCGCGAGCGCCTGCTCGGCCGTCCTCCGGATGCGCTCCTCGAAGACCAGCGCGACGAGCTCCGACTTGGTGCTCGCGTAGAGGAACACGGTCCCCTTCGCGACGCCGGCGCGCTCCGCGACCGCGTGCGTGGTCGTCGCGTCGAAGCCGTGCTCGCGGAAGAGCGCGGCGGCGGCGTCGCGGATGCGCGCCTTCTTCTCGGACTTGTTGCGCTCCCGGAGGCCGGGATCGACGTCGGGCTTCTGCACCATCTGACCGTGGTCATTTATGACTGCGGTCAGCTTTCTTGTCCAGGCCCCTCGCATCGCCCGGCGCATCATGAGCTTGCGGCGCGCGCGCGGACCGTGGACGCTGGGGGCTCCTGCTTCGCTTCGCCGACCGGAGGTCTTGCTCGATGTGCCGACGCCCACTGCTCGCCGCGCTCGTCGTCTTCGCCGTGGCGGGGTGTGCCGAGGGCGGCGGAGGGCTGCTCGGCGACGCTGCGATCGGCAGCTCGCGGGACGGTGCGACCGAGCGCGATGGCGCTCCGCCGCGCGACTCGGGACGCCCGACGACCTGCGGCGAGGGACAGCACGCGTGCGGCGGCGGCTGCATCGACGACCTGCCGAACGAGCCGGAGAACGGATGCCGGCTGGGCTGCGGCGAGCCCTGCGACGCGCCGACGAGCGGCACGGTGTCGTGCAGCGCCGCGGGCACGTGCGACTTCACGTGCACCCCGCCGTTCCGCCGCGAGGGTGACGACTGCGTCTGCGCGCCGCGCACCTGCGAGGAGATGGGCGCGATGTGCGGCGCGCCCGACGACGGCTGCGGCATGCCGCTCGACTGCGGCAGCTGTGACGGCGGCTCGTGCATCGACGGGCGCTGCGCGTGCACGCCCGACGCGCGCGAGCCGAACGACTCCAACACCGTCGCGCCGAACCTCGGCTCGTTCTCCGACTCCGACGACCCGCCAGATGCGGTGTTCGGCGACATGAGCATCGACGAGATGGGCGACGTCGACTGGGTGCGCTTCACGATCACCGACGGCTTCGACTTCGGGAACCCGAACCTGCTCGTCACGCTCGATCAGGTGCCGGCCGGCAGCACGTACGCGCTGACGGCGTTCTTCGTGTGCACGTCGGGAGGCGACTCGACGTCGTGCGCGCAGGGCTCGAGCGACAACGAGATCGGACGGGGCTGCACGGCATCGGTCAGCGGCGGCGAGACCGGCCAGGTGCAGCTCGAGACCGAGTGCAGCGGCACCGACGAGGGCGGCTCGCTCTTCGTGCGGGTCCGCGCGAGCACCTGGGGCGGTGCCTGCGATCCCCACCGCGTCACGCTCCGCGTGCGCTGACCCCCCACAGGAGTGCTCGCCCCGGAGGGCGCGGACGGGAGCGCGCGAAGCGCGCGGACGGGAGCGACCGGAGTGGGCGAGCCGATCGTAGACAGGAGTGCTCGCTTCGTAGAGCGGCGCGGCGTCTACTCGCGGCGCACGCGCGCGACCAGCTTCGGCGGCTCGAGGCGGCCGTCGCCTCCGTCGACCCGCGCGTCGCCGAACGCCGCGTGATGCAGCGCGATCACGCGCAGGTTCACGACGTTGATCAGCGCGTGCGCGAGGATCGGTCCCTCGAGCGCCCCGGTCACCTCGTAGATGCCGCCGAGCACGAAGCCCATCGCCACCGCCCACGCGGTCCACGGGAGGAACTCGCGGCGCGGTCCGATGTGCAGCAGCCCGAACGCGATCGACGTCAGCGTCAGCCCGGCGATCGGCTGCAGCGCGCCTCGGAAGAAGAGCTCCTCGGCGACGCCGCTGCACACGCCGAGCACCAGGAGCTGGCCTCCGCTGGCGCCCGAGACCAGCGCTCGGAGCTCGCGCCGCAGCGCGCGCGCCCAATTCGTCCTCTCGAGCGCCCATCGCGTGAAGACGATGGTCGCGAGCGCGACGACCAGACCGAGGCCGACCGACACGGGGCTCGACCAGGCCCCGAGCGCCCACGAAGGCGCGGGATGTCGCACCGGAAGCGGCCTGCCCCACCACGCGCCGAGACCAACGGCCACACCGGCCATCAGCGCGTACGCGAACGACGCAGTGCGCACGGGTCGCCCGCTCACGTGAGGGACCTCCGATGCAGCGTTGACACGTCAGGCACAGGCGACCTACACCAGAGGCTCTCGCGGGCCCCGGGGGGCGCTCACGGTTCGATGGAATACCACGGTCACGACGAAGCGCCCCGCATCCTGGTCGTCGACGACGAGAAGGTCATCCGCGAGATCCTCGCGGACTTCCTGTCGATGGAGGGGTTCTGGGTCCGCACCGCGGAGGACGGCAGCGCCGCGCTGGTCGAGCTCTCGCGCCATCACTACGACCTGGTGCTCAGCGATCTGAAGATGCCGAACATGGGCGGCCTCGAGCTGCTCCAGGCGATCGCGAAGCACACACCCAACGTCGTCACCGTGATCATGACCGGCTTCGGCACGGTCGAGACCGCGATCGACGCGATGAAGCGCGGCGCGTACGACTACATCCTCAAGCCGTTCAAGGTCGAGGAGGTCGTCCACACGATCCGGCGCGGGCTCGAGAAGCAGAAGCTCACGGCCGAGAACCTGCGCCTGCGCGAGTCGCTCTCGCTCTACAAGGTGAGCGAGGCGATCGCCGCGAGCCTCTCGCTCGAAGACGTGATGAGCACGGTGACCGACGCGGCGATCCACGAGGTCGACGCCGACCACGTCACGATCGTGCTCAAGGACGGCGAGGGCGGCTTCTTCGAGCGCGGGCGCGAGCTGCACCCGGACTTCCGCGCGGTCGCCGATCTCACCTCGCTCGACACCACGACGCTGATGCGCTTCTTCGAAGAAGACCAGCCGCTGCTCGCGCACGGCAGTCAGATCTTCGAGCACGTGAAGGCGAGCGACACGGCGATGAAGCCGCACTCGCTGATCGTGTGCCCGCTGCGCATGCGCAAGGAGACGATCGGCTTCCTCGGCGTGATCAGCTACACGCGCGGCAAGAAGTTCGACGAGGGACAGCGCAAGCTCCTGTCGATCGTCGCGCACCGCGCCGCCGCCGCGATCGAGAACGCGAAGCTCTACGAGGATCTGAAGGCGACCTTCAAGCAGACGATCAAGGGCCTCGCGTCCGCGATCGACAAGATGGATCGCTACACCTCGGGCCACTCCGAGCGCGTCGCCGCGTACGCGCAGATCCTCGCGATCAAGCTGGGGCTCTCGGAGGAGCAGGTCGAGATCACGAGGCAGGCCGCGCTGATGCACGACATCGGCAAGATCGGCTGCGTGATGAACCTGAACAAGCCCGGGAAGCTCTCGCAGGAGGAGTACGAGGTCTTCAAGTCGCACCCCGGCTTCGGCAAGGACATCCTCGAGCCGATCAAATTCCTGCACCCGCTGATCCCCGGCGTGCACCTGCACCACGAGCGCTGGGACGGCCGCGGCTATCCGCTCGGGCTGACGGCGCAGGAGATCCCGCTGCTCGCGCGGATCATCTCGGTCGCGGACACCTACGACGCGATGACGAGCGACCGCGCGTACCGCAAGGCGCTGCCCCACGACATCGCGGTCAACGAGATCCTGCGCTGCTCGAACACGCAGTTCGATCCCGACTGCGCGAACGAGTTCCGCGAGGCGATCGAGAACGAGCGCGACGAGGCCACCGCGCGCGGCGAGACGATCCCGGAGTGATCGAGCGCGGGCGCCCCCCGCGCACGTAGGCGCGCGCCTTCAGAATTCGCCGCGGAGCGCGAGCGACCCCGGCCCGATGCGGACATCGAGGCGCGCCGACGCGGCGCGATCGACCGCGCCGTGCGACGGCGTGGCGACGAGGAGCACGACGCCGGCGACCACGAGCGCGGAGCCGAGGCCGAGGCCGAGGGCCGCCGTCCAGTCGATGCCGATGCGGTTCGAGCGCTCGAAGTTGTGACGGTCGAGCCAGACGTCGAGGCTGCTCTCGCCGATCGACCGCAGCGCAGCGTCGCACTCCGGCGTGACATCGGCGCAGGAGCCCTCGACCGTCTCGCGCTCGCGGTTCACCGGCGCCCACTCGTCCTGGTTCCACGCATGGAGCGCGATGCTCGCCGCGAGCAGCGCGGCGCCGACGCCGATCGTCACGCCCGCCGCGGTGAACAGCAGGTCCGAGTCGCGGTGGCGCGCCTCGTACGCGGCGGGCGTCCACTCGAGGTCGGGCCGCACGCGCTGCGCTTCGCCGCCGACGAGCTCGACCCGCCCGCTCCAGGGGCGACGACCCGCGACCTCGACCGTGATCGCGTGAGGGCCCTCGGGGAGCCCGACGCGCGACGACGCGTCGACGCGCGCGCCGTCGACGACGAGCGCGAAGGGCGCGTGCGGCAGCGAGAGCTCGAGCGTGCCGATGTCCGCCCACTGCGTCGATGGCTCGCGCTCGAGGGCGAGCGCGACACGCCGCTCGGCGCCGTCCTCGACCTCGACCGTGCGCTCGACCGGGAGATAGCCGACGCGGTGCGCTCGCACGCGATGAGGACCGGGCGCGACGGGGATCGTCGCGTCGAAGGGCGTGAGCCCCACGAAGACCTCGTCGATCGTGACCTCGACTCCTGGCAGCGCGGACTCGAGGCGGAGCGCGGCGCGGGGCGCCGCGGTCGCGAGCAGCGGAATTCGCTGCGTCTCGGACGCACCTGCGGAGATGCGCACGCGGCGGCGCACGCTCTCGTGGCCCGCCGCGCGCACCGCGATGACGTGCTCTCCCGAGCTCACGCGAAAAGGCTGCGCGAGCGGCGCGGTGCCGACGTCGACGTCGTCGATCGCGACGATCGCGCCGGGCACGTTCGTCTCGATCGTCAGGTGTGCGATGCGCGCGCGCTGTCGCGCGAGGTCGGTCTCGACGTCGCGTCGGCGCTCGGGGGAGATCGCGGCGCCGCCCTCGGCGAGGTAGCGCTCGAGCGTCGACACCGCCTCGACGGCGTGCCCGAGCGCCGCGTGTACCTGCGCGATGTTGTAGAGCACCGCCGCGGCGGGCGCGATCTCGTACGCGCGCTGGAACTCGGCGAGCGCCGCGTCGAAGCGCTCCTCGTCGAAGAGCTCGACGCCGCGCGAGAAGCGCGCGCGCGCCTCGGTGCGCGCGTCCTGGGCTCGGGCCGCGAGCGGCGTGGTGAGCGCGAGCGTCGCGGTGAGCGAGAGCGTCGCAGTGAGGGAGAGCGTCGCGGTGAGCGCGGCGGCGAGGATGCGGAGGATGCGCACGGTCGGTCTCAGTACGGGTTGTCGCGATCGATCGGACGCTGACCGCGCGGGGGCCGCGGTGCGGTGGCTGGCGCGCGGGGCGGGCGCGCGGAGGAGGAG
>JALYRN010001099.1 GCA_030855295.1 Myxococcota bacterium
GTCCCGACGAGCTCGGCGCGCTCGAGCCGCTCTACGTGCGCGCTTCGGACGCGCTGCTGCCGGCATCCTCGCGCGGCGGCGGCGCCGCCGGCCCCGCGGCCGAGCGGTAGAGACGATCGTAGAGCCGCGCGCTGCGATCCCACGAGTGGTCGATCGTCATCACGCGGTGCTGCATCGCGCGGAACTGCGGTGCCTGCGCGAATGCGGAGATCGCTCGCTGCATCGCGCCGAGCATCGCCTCGCCGCTCGCCTCGTCCCACAGGAACCCGGTCCCCGACACCAGCTTCGCGTCGCAGTCGACCACCGCGTCCGCGATGCCGCCGGCGCGGCGCGCGATCGGCAGCGCGCCGTAGCGATGCGCCTGCATCGCGCGGGCGCCGCTCGGATCGTGGGGCGAGGGCACGAGCACGAGATCGCTCGCGCCGATCACGCGGTGCACCATCCCCTGGTCGGCGTCGTGCCGCACCGCGATGCGATCGCTCCAGCGCGCCGCGAGCTGCACGAAGCGCGACACGATCGCGGGATCGCTACCGGGCTCCGCGATCACGACGAGCTGCACGTCGTTGCGCAGCAGCTTCGCGCCGATGTCCGCGAGCATCCCCTCGCCGCTCGCCTCGCTGACGATGCCCAGCGTCGAGATCAGCGGAACGTCGCTGCGCACCGGCAGGCCGATCTCCTTCTGCATCGCGCTCTTGCAGCGCTGCTTGCCGTAGGTGCCCGCGCCCGCGACGTCCATCGCGTCGAAGCGCGCCTCGAGCCAGGGATCGGTCGCCGAGTTCCACACCGACGTGTCGACGCCGTCGAGCACGCCGACCAGCGTGTCCTTGCGCGCCGCGAGCGCGCCCTCGAGCCCGCCGGCCGACTGCGTGATCTCGCGCGCGTAGCTCGGCGACGGAGTCGCGATGCGCGACGCGGTCTGCACGCCCGTCTTGAGCGTCGAGAGCTTGCCGTAGAACTCCACGCCGTCGATGCGCCACCAGCTCGGATCGAGGCCGAACACCGGCAGCGCGCTCTTCTCGTAGAGGCCCTTGGAGGCGACGTCGTGGATCGTCAGCACCGTCGGGATCGACGCGAGCGCGGGGTCGCTCTGCATCAGCGCGGGGAGGATCGCGGTCTGCCAGCCGACGCAGTGCACGACCTCGGGGCGGGTCTCGCGCTTCTTGATCAGCTCGATCGTCCCGCGGGCGAACGCGCCCCAGCGCGCGGCGGTCTCCGGGCCTTCGTCGGCGGGCGCGGCGTTGCGCGGGAAGAGCGTCTCTTCCGCGAGGAACGCGAGCTCGACGCCGCCCGCGGAGCGGCCTTCGAAGAGCGGCATCGCGCGCTTCTGCCCCTCGACCTCGACCTCGATCTTGAGCAGGCGGCGGGCGAGGTGGCGCGCGCCGGGATCGATCGAGGCCCAGAGCGGCGAGAGCACCGTGACCTTGTGGCCGAGCCCGCGCAGCGCCTTGGGGAGCGCCGAGCACGTCTCGGCCGCGCTGGTCGAGCGGCTGTAGGGCGCGATCTCGGCCGTGACGACGAGGATGTCCATTTCGGGCGCGACGATACGATGGAAGCCCTCGCGATGCACTCCCGGCGGACCCCGATGGTCGCGCGGGCGTGCGCGAGTACACTGCGCGCCGTGACCTGGCGCGGTTGGCTCGCGTTCCTCGGAGTGCTCGCCCTGATCGGCGGCGGCGTGTGGGGCTGGAGCGCGTGGATCGACGCGGAGGAGCGCGCCGAGGAAGACGCGGCCGCGGCGCGGCGCGAGGAGCGCACGCGAGAGGCCGAGGAGCGGGTCGGCCGGCTGATCGAGGAGAGCCGCGAGCTCATGCCCGAGGTCGTCGAGGGCGCCGCGCTCGGCATGCACGTCGACGAGGTGCGCGCCGCGCGCGCCCCGCGGATCACGCCGAGCGGCCCGCGCAGCGGCGGCCCGCTGATGATGTACGAGGAGCGCCTGCCGAACGGCGGCCAGGTCATGTACGGCTTCGATCCGCAGTCGCAGCGGCTCGTGCAGGTCCAGGTGCTCAGCCTGCTGCCGACCGTCGACGCGGTCGCGCCGCACCTGGCCGCGATGAACGAGCGCTACGGCCCGCCGACGGGCATCTGGGACTGCCCGACCACCGGCGGCGTCCCGACGCGTCGCTTCACGTGGCGTCGCTCGTACACCACCGTCAGCGACGTCTTCTTGATCTACGGCGAGCGCGTCTCGCTGACGCTCTACATCGCGACCAGCGAGCAGATCGGCCAGAGCCTGCAGATCTCGCGCTGCACGCCGGTGACGCGCGATCGCATCGGCGAGTTCCCGATGGCGACCCCCGAGCAGATGCAGCAGGCCGCGCAGTCGGGCCGGTGAGGGCCGGACGGCCGGCGTCCGCTATCCTCCGGCGATGCGCGCGCAATCGAACCTCGCCCTGACGTTCACCGCTTCTCTGTCGCTCCTCACCGCCTCGCTCCTCACCGCCTCGCTCCTCGCGGCGTGCGAGTCCGATCGCACCGAGCCCCCGCCGAGCTCGCCCGCCGCGCAGCAAGAAGAAGCGCCGCCGCCCCCGCCGCCCGAACCGGCGCCCGCCGCCGTGACCGACGAGGTCTGCGCGCGCGTGATCGTCGTCGCGTGGC
>JALYRN010000236.1 GCA_030855295.1 Myxococcota bacterium
CGCTCGGCCCGCTCGAGCAGCGCCTCCGCGACGGCGACCTCGGCGGACGTCGCGCTCTCGACGGCACGCTCGCGCTCGGCGACCGCCTCGTCGCGCCGCCGCTCGGCGGTCGAGCGCGCGTGCTGCTCGGAGAGGTAGCTGCGGTACACCAGCGCGGACGCGGCGACGATCGAGAGCGCGATCACGCCCGCGGCGATCGCGGCCGGACGGTTGCGCTTCACGAAGCGGCGCAGGAGCTCGAGCGACGAGTACTCATACGCGCGTACGTTCCGGCCGTCCTCCCAGGCCGCGATCTCCGCCGCGAGCTCGGCGGCGCCGGGATAGCGCGACGAGGGGTCCTTCATCAGCGCGCGGTCGGCGATCGCGGCGAGCTCGGGCGGGACCTCCGGCAGCACCTCGCGCGCGCGCGGCGCCGGATCCGCGAGCACGCGCGAGAGCACGTCCATCGCGCTCTCTCCGACGTACGGCGCTCGCCCGGTGAGGATCTCGAAGAGGATCGCGCCGAGGCCCCAGACGTCCGTGCGCTCGTCGATCGTCTCGACGTCGCCGCGCGCCTGCTCCGGGCTCATGTACGCAGGCGTGCCGATCGCGTGGCCGTCGACGGTCTGCGCCGCATCTGCGCCGCGCAGCAGCTGCACGCGGCGCTCGATGTCGCCGGCGCGCGGATCGCCGTCGCCGCGCACCTTGGCCAGGCCCCAGTCGACCACGAGCGTCTCGCCGAACTCGCCGACCATCACGTTGTCCGGCTTGAGGTCGCGATGCACCACGCCGCGCGAGTGCGCATACGCGATCGCCTCGCACACGTCGCGGAACGCGCGGATGAGCTCGAGCCGCGCCCCGAGCGCGCCCGCGCCCGCGTCCTTCTCGCGCAGCACGCTCGCGAGCGAGCGGCCGCGGATGCGCTTCATCGTGTAGTAGATCGTACCGTCGGCGCGCTGCCCCAGCTCGTGCACCGGGACGATGCCGGGATGCTCGAGCTGCCCGGTGATGCGCGCCTCGCGCAGGAAGCGCGCGACCGCGCCGATCGAGAGCGCCGCGCCCTCGCCGCCCTGCTGCGAGAGCAGCTCCTTCATCGCGACCTCGCGGCCGAGGTGGGCGTCGTGGACCTGCACCACGCGCCCCATGCCGCCGCGCCCGATCTCGGTCTCGCGGTGGTAGCGTCCGGGGTGCTCGGCCGTCAGCGTCGCGCCCTCGCGCATCGCGCCGCGGAGGCCGCTCGCCTCGGCGGGTGTGATGGTCGCCGCCAGCGCGGGATCGTCCGGCGTGGTGCCGGACGCGTCCGCGAGGAGCGTCGGCGCGAGCGGATCGTCGTCGGAGCGCGGCTCGCCCATGGGGGCCGCACCACGCTATCACGAGCGCCGTCACACATCTTCACGTGAGCTTCGTCGATCGGAACCGCGGCATCCGCTACTACGCGTCTCGCCGGTCGACCCGTCGGCCGCTGGGAGGACCCCTTGAGAGATCTCGAAGGCAAGACGTTCGTCATCACCGGCGCGAACACCGGAATCGGACGCGCGACGGTCGAGGCGCTCGCCACGCGCGGCGCGAGCCGCATCCTCGTCGCGTCCCGCAACCGCGACAAGACGCAGCCAGTGCTCGACGCGCTCCGCGCGCTGAGCCCGAGCACCGAGACGAAGTTCGTCGCGATCGAGCTCACCGATCTGTCGTCGGTGCGCCGCGCCGCCGACGAGGTGCTCGCGCTCGACTGGACGATCGACGCGCTCGTGAACAATGCGGGCATCGCGGGCGTGCAGGGCATCACGAAGGACGGCTTCGAGCTGACCTTCGGCACGAACCACCTCGCGCACTTCCTCTGGACCGAGAAGCTGCTGCCGCTCGTCGAGCGGGCGCCGCAGGGCCGGATCGTCAACGTCTCGAGCCAAGGTCACTACCGCGCCAAGGGCATCGACTGGGACGCGCTCCGCAAGCCGACGGCGCACACGACGGCCCTCCCCGAGTACTTCGTCAGCAAGCTGTGCAACGTGCTCCACGCGAAGGAGCTCGCGAAGCGCCTGGCAGGGACGAAGGTCACGACCTACTCGCTGCACCCGGGCGGCGTCGCCTCGGACATCTGGCAGCGCCGGATGGGGAAGCTCGCCATCCTCCTCCGCCCGTTCCTGATCACCAACGAGAAGGGCGCCCGGACGCAGGTCCGCTGCGCCACCGATCCTGCGCTCGCGAGCGAGAGCGGCCACTACTACGACGCCGAGAAGCGCCGTACGGAGTCGAAGGTCGCGATGGACGAGGCGCTCGAGCGCGAGCTCCACGCGCGCAGCACCGAGTGGGTGCGCCCCTTCCTGTGAGTGCGGGGATCCGCGCTGCGCTGCGATCTCCGCTGGCGCGCGCGCCGGGCGAGGCTACCCTCGCGCCCGAATGCAACGACGTGAGCTCGCGCTGCGGATCGCGGCGCGCAAGCGCCTCCTCGACCTCGCCGTCACCGCCGCGCGCAAGCACGGCCCCGAGCGCGTCGAGACGATGATCTGGCAGGCGCAGCCGCAGCTCGCCGAGCTCCTCGGCGAGCGCGAGATCGGCGCGATCGTCGAGATCGTCTCGTCACCGCTCGGCTATCCGTCCTGAGCGCTCGAAGGCTGTCTGAACATCGGCTCGCCCGCTCCGGGCGCTTCCGTCCGCGCGCCGGGCGCGCTCCCGTACGCGCCCTCCGGGGCGAGCACTCCTGTGGACTCAGGGACGCGTGTCGATCGTCACGCCGAGCGACACCGTCAAGAAGTGCAGCCAGTTGCTCTGCCAGCCGTCGCTGGTCGCGGTGGCATCGCCCTGCCCCTTCGCCCCGCCGCCGAGGTAGCGAACGCTCACGAACGTGTCGAGGTGCGGCACCAGCCGCGCCCCGACGCGCACGCTCGCGTCGACGATCGCGCCCTCGACCTCGGTGTCGCTCCCGTTGAGCACCGAGATCGGCGCATAGAAGCCGTCGATCTCCCAGCCGAGCCACCACGAGCCCGCGAACGCGAAGCGTCCGTTCGAGCGCAGGAGCGGCACCGGGCCGACGTCCTGACGGCTCCGGTAGAGCGATCCGTCGGTGCTCTCGAACTCGATCGTCGCGTTCCGGAGCTGCAGCGCGAGGCCGAACGAGAGCTCTTCGTCGCGCGCGTCGAGCACGTCGTACGACCAGCCGACGCGATAGAACGGGAACCCGTAGCGGAACCGCACCGACGTTCGCTGGGCGTAGTCGAGCCCGTCGATGCGGAGGTCGCGCTGCAGCGTGCTGCGCGACTCGAGATCGAGCGGCTGGTAGAGGAACGTGATCCGGTGCTGCCGCCAGATGTCGAGCTCGGCCTGCACGCGCGCGAACAGGTAGAGGTTGTTCTGCCCAGCGTCGCCCGGATAGTCGATCCGGGAGCCGTCACGCCCGAGCTGGATCTCGTGCGCGAGCACCGCGAGGAACCCGAGCTCGACGGTCGCGCGCACCCCGATCTCGGGCTCCGCGGGAGCGGTTGGGGCGCTCTGGGCCGCAGCCGAATTCGCGGATACACCGATGCAGAATACGACTGTCCATAGAATTGCTAGACGCATCCGCAGCACCTAGGGCCGCGGGTGCGCGCTGCCCAGCGCCTCGGCGCGGGCGACCGGTCGATCGTCAGGGCGCGACGTAGATCGCGCGGTAGAGCTCCCAGTCGACGGGGTCCTCGCCACGCACGAAGACGAGCTCGCATCCGTCCGCGCGCAGGTGCGGATCCCAGTCGCGACCGATCGAGCTGACGCTCGGCAGCAGCGCCGGCGTGCCGAACGGTTCCGTCGGCGCGGCGCGCATCGCGTACCAGATGTCCATCGCGCCGATGCCCCCCGGACGATCGCTCATGAACACGACCGTCGTTCGCGTCTCGTCGAGCGTCGCGTTCCCTTCGGAGGCGGTCGCCACGGCGAGCTCGGGAACGACCGCCGGCGCACCGAAGGCGACGCTGGAGTCGGCGCGCACACTGCGCAGGATCTCGGTCGTGGTCGTGCTCGGCAGGTCTCGACGCGACAGCCAGAGCTCGAGACCGTCCGAGGTCACGAACGGATCCCACTCGTTCAACGCGCTGTTGACGCCACCGAGGTTCGCGACGACGAACGGCTGATCGATCGCGGCGCGGGTGGCGCCCCAGAGATCGAAGCCGCCGAGCCCGCCGCTCCGGTTCGAGGAGACGATCGCCTCGAGCCCGTCGGCCCGCACCCAGAGCGGTCCGTCGGTGACGCTCGAGCTCGCCCACGCGACGAGCACGGGCGCGCCGAACGGCGCATCGACGCTCGCGCGGTCCGCCGAGAAGACGCTCGAGCCCACGCCGTCGCGCGTCGACGTGAAGCGGAGCGTCAGGCCGTCGAGCGACAGCGACGGCTCGGAGTCGAGGTCCGGCCCGTTGAGCTCCGTGATCGGCCCGACGACGTCGAAGCGGAACCCCGGCTGCCACGGCACGCATCCGCCGACCGGAGGCGTGCCGCCGTCAGGCTCGATCCCCGCGTCTCGCTCGCCTCCGTCGGGCGGGATCCCGGCGTCGCGCTCGGTGTCGCCGCCGTCGCGGTCGACTCCAGCGTCACGCTCGATCCCCGCGTCACGCTCGAGCCCCGCGTCGCGCGCGATCGCGCCGTCGAGCTCCAGCGGGTCGTACCCGAGACGGCCACATCCGCCCGCAACGACGAGCACCGCGATCGTCCGCACGAACACCGAGACCGCCGGCCCGGGGCGGCGCGACCAGCAGAGACCCACGGCGACATGTTACGCGCTCGCGTGACGCGCGAGGAGGCGAACGCGATGACCACGCGCGTGCGTGAGCGAAGGCGGTGCGTACCTGGTGCCCTTCGATGGCCTCGACTGCGCGTCCCAGCCCTCGCCCTCGGTTCACGCTGACGAGCTCGCTCGCACCACCGGTGATCCGCGCGCGCGCGACTGCGCTGCTGCGGAGCTCGCCCCGGCTCCGCGGCATCGCGTTCGATCACCGCATCGAGCTCTCGATCGGCGGCGACGAGCGGCGCTTCTGGTCGCCTCAGCTCGTCGTGCGGGTGCGCGCCACCGAAGGCGGTGGAGCCGTCCTCGACGCGCGCTTCGGTCCCGACCCTTACGTGTGGGCGTTCTACCTGATGGCGTACGGCGCGATGCTGATGGTCACGCTCTGGGCGCTCGTCTTCGGGATGGTGCAGTGGTGGCTCGCGCAGACGCCCACCGCGCTCCTGGTCGCCCCCGCGCTCGGCGTGCTCGCCGGGATCGTCTACGGCGCGTCCTTCTTCGGGCAGGGCCTCGGCTCGGAGCAGATGTACCTGCTCCGGTCGACCCTGGCGGACCTCTGCGAGCACGAGGAGTGAAGCGGAGGGCGCTCCCGTGCGTGCCTCCGGTCGAGCGCTCCTGCCGCCGAGGCTTCAGTCGCCGACCAGGCGCGCGTAGTCGATGCGCTCGCCGGTCGAGAGCTCGCAGTTCCCGAGCCCGCCGCTCTGCGGTCCGGCCACCGGATCTTCGAGGACGAAGAGGCAGCGCATCACTTCGTCGTCGGGTCCCTGCAGCTGCGCCATCACCCGACCCGTGTAGCGGGTGACGAAGCTCGAGGCGTCGACCGGCTCCCAGTACGCACCGCCGCGCGCGTTGCCGTAGTACGGCGCGCCGAGCGTCGACCACGCGTCGAGGTGCTGCGCCACCGTCGTCGACGTGACCTGCAGGAAGCGCCCCGCGAAGCGTCGCCCGTCCGGCAGTGAGGCGCCGATGTCGCCGTTCGTCGCGTCGAGCCCCGCGCGCCACCGGAACACCACGTTGCCTTCCGCCTCGGGCTTGCCCGGCGACGTGAGCCTGCCCACCCCCACGCCGCTGCTCGCGCACCCGAGGGCGAACAGCGCAGCGCCCACCAGGAGCGCGCGCGTGCGACGGAACGACGGTCGAGCTCTCGGCATCATCGGCTGCTCTCCTCTCGTGCGGCGTGGATCGACGTCGTCATCGAGTGCAGCGCGTGTGCCGCGGGTCGGTCGAGACATCTTGCGACGTCCCACGTCAGGCGATCACTTGGGCTGCATGCGGAGCGCGCCGTCGAGGCCGGGAGCGTCATCGCGACCACGCCGCCCTTGCTCGCCGAGTACGCGACCTGCCCGATCTGTCCTTCGAACGCCGCGACCGACGCCGTGCTGACGAAGATCACATGTGCGAGTTGATCGATCCGAGGATCCAGACCGCCGCCGAGACGAACGCGCCGACCGCGAACGCCGACAGACCCACGATCACGGCGGCCATCGCCGGGGCGCGCGCTCCGTCGTCACGCTCCGATCGCACGAGAACGAACGTGCCCAGCACCGCCGCCGCGAGCGAGCCGAGCGGACCGATCGTGGTCGAGGCGACGATCAGCGCTCCCGCGATCGACGCCGTCATGGGGCCGCCATTTTGCGCCAGCGACACGCCGGTTCCGCCCATGCAGAGCGTCACAGCCGGCGCGACGAGCGCGAGCACGAGCGCCGACCACCCGAGCTGCGCGTTCTTCACGCCGAGGATCGTACTCCACCCGGATGCGCATCACCCGGGGCCCGACGCGCGGCCCGAGGTGGCGGCTCGAGGAGCCGGCGCTCGAGCACGCCGGGCATCGTCGTTTTCGGCTCCTACGAGGCGCATTTGCCCGCAAATTCATGGCTAACCCGCGTGGCACGCACGCTGCTGGAGGCCCGCGCTGAAACCCGGGGGTCTTCCATGCGACGCATCGTCTCTCTCGCGCTCCTCTCGATCCTGGCCGGCTGCGCGACCGCGCTTCCTTCCGCCGAGGACGTGCCGTTCGCGAAGGGCGAGGGCGCAGACGGCGCCGCCGACGCGTCGGCCGAGGCGGTGTTCCTCGACTTCGCGTTCGACGGCGAGCTCGTCAGCGACTCGCGGTGGAGCCCCGAGGAGCAGATCGAGTCGCAGCTCATCTACACGATGGGCCTCTTCAACGGCGAGCGCGGCGTCTCGCGCCTCGATCGCGTCGTGCTCACCGACGTGCGCGTCGAGCCCGTCGGCGGACGCTACCGCATCACGTACAGCGCGACGCTGCCGGTCGCGTGGGGCCGCCGCGCCGCGATCCCGACCGAGCTCACGCTGCGCCTGCCGCGCGACGTCAGCCGCGCCGGCCTCGCGCGCTTCACCGAGCGCTACGCGCACACGTGCGTCGACATCGGCGCGCACGACGTGACCGCCGACTCGTACTGGTACTACTACCGTCCCGCCGCGCGCGGCTGCTCGCTCGCCGCCGAGGACATCGTCGCGCCGATCGCGGGCGTGACCGTCAGCGACATCGGGACCACCGGCCGCTTCCCCGAGTACGACATGGTGTGGTCGGACGACGTGCTCCGCGTCGTCGCGGTGTTCGGCAAGTACGAGGACGGCGCGACCACGTCGAGCGACGCCGGCATCGCCGCGTACAACCGCTTCCTCCGTGAGGCACAGACGCTGCTCGGCGCGGGGCACACCACGATCCCCGAGACCCTCGCGCGCGACCCCGGCGTGTCGGTGCCCGACGTGACCTTCCGCGCCGAGCTCGCGGACGGACACAGCATCGAGATCGTCGCGCTCCTCGTCGACAACGTGCGCACCGCCGGCGCGACCTTCGATGCGCGCTTCGGCGGGCTCTCCACGCGCGCCGATCTGATCGTCTACAACGGCCACGCCGGCCTCGGCGCGAACGTGCGGGCGCTCGCGCAGAAGGGTCGCTGGACCGCGGGGCAGTACGCGATCGTGTTCATGAACGGCTGCGACACCTACGCGTACGTCGACGGCGCGCTCTGGGACGCGCACTCCGCCGTCAACGCCGACGACCCCGAGGGTACGAAGTACATGGACATCGTGATGAACGCGATGCCGGCGTACTTCAGCTCGATGCCGCGCGCGACGATGGCGATGATCCGCGCGC
The DNA here is from genome assembly GCA_030855295.1 of Myxococcota bacterium. Classification (GTDB taxonomy): domain Bacteria; phylum Myxococcota_A; class Polyangia; order Polyangiales; family Sandaracinaceae; genus Sandaracinus. The sequence continues at coordinate 7,845 of JALYRN010000236.1, forward strand.
TGATGCAGTACGACGCGCCGAGCACCTACGAGCAGATCTTCGCGAGCATCGATCGCGCGCAGATCGTCGTCGTCAGCGGCGAGCAGGACAACGCGTACACGCCCGGCGGCGGCGGAGAGCCCGAGCCGACGTGGGACGGGCTGCGCGACGCCGGCTCGCTCGCGCGCGGCGCCGAGAGCCGCTACGAGACGCCCGCGCTCGCCGCCGGCCGCTACCGCGTGACGCTGACCGGCACGGGCGACGCCGACCTCTACGTGCGCATCGGCGCCGCGCCGACGACCGGCACCTACGACTGCCGCCCCTACCGCTCCGACGCGAACGAGACCTGCGAGATCGAGCTCGCGGGCGCGGCGCCGCTGCACCTGATGGTGCGCGGCTACACTGCGAGCACCTTCGAGCTGACCGCGCTCGCCGCCGAGTGAAAGGCAGGAGTGCTCGCCCCGGAGGGACCCGACGGGAGCGCGCGCCGCGCGTGCGGACGGGAGATCTATCGATCGATAGGCTCGCGTCTGCGATCGCGGAGGATGGTCACGCAGCGCGCTCGGTGACTAAGTCGGGACATGCGAATCACACCTGCGCTCCTGTTCGTGTCGTCGATCCTCCTCCTGCCGCAGCTCGCTGCGGCGCAAGACGCCGGCGTTCGTCGCGGTCGGTCCGCGGAGCGAGGCGCTCCGGCCGCCCGGCGTGAGGC
>JALYRN010000237.1 GCA_030855295.1 Myxococcota bacterium
CGCTCGAGCAGGCGCGCGACGCGGCGCGGGCGCTGGTGTCTCGCGGGGCGCGCGCGGTGCTCTTGAAGGGAGGCCACATCGAGGGCGCGCCGGTCGACGTGCTCGCCACGCCCGACGGGCTCGTCGAGATCGCGGGCGAGCGCGTCGACACGCAGCACACGCACGGCACCGGCTGCACGTACTCGGCCGCGATCACCGCCGAGCTCGCGCGTGGCCTCTCGCTCGAAGAGGCGATCCGCGCGTCGAAGGAGTGGCTGACGCGCGCGCTCCGCAGCGCCCCGGGAATCGGCGGCGGCATCGGCCCGCTCGATCACTTCGTGCCGACGAGGGCGCCGCGCCCGTGACGAGGACGGGTTACCATCCGCGCTCGATGCTTCGTCTCTCGCTCCCGCTCGCGCTCGCTGCCCTGTTGCTCGCCGCGTGCTCCGCGGATCGCACTGCGATCATGGTCGAGGTCACGTCGCCCGATCTCGCGGTGCCCGACGACGTCGACGCGCTCCGCTTCGAGGCGGTGTCGGAATTCGGCGGCCGCATCGATCAGCAGTTCGACATCGCGGGGCAGTGGCCACACTCGCTGTCGATCGTCCCGCCCGAGGGCGAGCGCATGGGGAGCCTCACGATCACCGTGACCGGCTTCCGCGGCGGCGAGCTCGTCGTGCGCAGCGTGGTCACCGCGACGTTCCTCCCCGGCGCCACGCGCCCGGTCACCGTCACGCTCTCGAGCGAGTGCCGCGGCGTCGTGTGCCCCGACGGAGTCGACTGCCGCGCCGGCCGCTGCATCGGCGAAGAGCTCGACGGCGGCACCCCCGACGCCGGCAGCGACGCCGGCATGATCGACGCCGGCATGATCGACGCCGGCACGATCGACGCCGGCACGATCGACGCCGGACGCGACGCCGGCATGATCGACGCCGGACGCGACGCGGGCATGCCTGACACCGGCCCCCCGGACGCGGGGTGCACGTCTGGGCCCACGCCTGGCCTCGTGATCAACGAGGTCGACTACGATCAGCCCGGGGCAGACGCGGCGGAGTTCATCGAGCTCATCAACAGAAGCGCCAGCGCGATCTCGCTGTGCTCGCTGCAGATCATCCTCGTGAACGGCTCGTCCGTCCCCTCCCCGACGTACGGCACGGTCGCGCTCGATGGCATGCTCGGGCCCGGTCAGTACCTGGTGGTCGCGCCCGCTGCGTTGGCGGGCGTCCCGCCCTCGGCGCGAAGGGTGCTGCTGACCACCGCGATCCAGAACGGCAATCCTGACGGCGTCGCGCTGTGGGACGCCGCGCGCGGCGCGCTCGTCGATTCGATCTCGTATGGCGGCGAGATCACGATGGCGAGCATCGACGGAATGACCGTGAGCCTCGTTGCCGGCACCGCCACCGCCGCACGTGACTCGACCACCGCGGTCCGGACGATCTGTCGAGCACCGAACGCGAGCGACACCGGCAACGATGCCGTCGACTGGGCGACCTGCGACACGCCCACGCCGGGCGCAGCGAACGCGCTCTGATTCCCGACGCGGCCCCGGATCGAGCGTGCTATCCTCGGCCTCACGCGATGACCACCGTCACCGAGGCGGCCAAGCGTCTGGGAATCGACCCGCACTCGCTCGAGAGCGCGGACGTGGAGGCCCTCAAGAAAGACCCGGCGCTGGCGCAGCAGTTCGCGCGGCGGCTCGCGTCGATCTCCCGCGATCTCGGGCACGAGATCTCGGTGGAGGATCTGCGCGACATCCTCGAGGTCGCGGTGCTCGGCGCGCGCGCAGAGGAGCGCATCGTCGAGGGGCGCTATCTCCGCAAGCGCGTGCGCGAGCAGGTCGCGTCGTCGGAGCGCTACGGCGAGAGCTTCGCGCTCGTCGTGCTCAAGCTCGCCAACGAGCCGGCGCCCGGGCTCTACGCGCGCGCCGTGGAAGGCGTGGTCGAGCGGCTGCGGCGCTCCGACATGATCACGGTGTACCGCCGCCGCGTGGCGATGCTCCTGCCGCGCATGCGCCGCGAGGCGCTCGACCCGCTGATCCTCCGGGTCTCGCAGAGCCTCGACGAGGCCGCTGGCAGCCCCGTCGTCGAGTCGACCGACCATGTCCTCTATCCGTCCGACGCCCACGGCGACACGCAGTCGGTCCTCGACTGGCTCGAGGACCGACTGCGCACCGACTGACGCGTCCGAGCCTGTCTCTACATCGGCTCGACGCGGTAGCGGACCTTCGTCACGCCCGCTTGCCTCAGCTCGCCGCGTGCGGTCTGCCACTCGAGCGCGGCGAGCGACGCGCGGAGACCGCGCGCCTCGGTGCGCGCGCCGCTCGGCTCCTCGATCGAGACGCGCAGCGGCGCGAGCGACGAGAGCGCTCGCCGGATCGCGCGGAAGAGCTGGTGGGGTGAGACCTTCCACGGCGTGACCTGCCCCATCACGAGACACGGTCTCTGGGTGCCGCAGATCGACGACTCGACGTGCGCTCGCCGCGCACCGTCAGCGATCTTCGTCGTCTCGATCGGCAGCGCGATCATCACGAACTCGGGCGAGTGGATCGCCTTCTCGAGCGGCAAGCCGGCGAGCTCCGATCGCGGGCCGAGGTGCACGAGGGGCTGCTCCCGCGCGTCGGCGCGCAGCGCGCCCCACGAGATCTTGCGCACGCTTCCGTCGATGTCCTTGCGGAGCAGCACGAGCTCGTTCTCCGACGCGAACGCGCGCAGCCACTCGTCGAGCTCACGCTCGAGCACGAAGAAGTGCAGCGGGTGCGGGCTCACCAGATCGCACCATGCGCGTCGTGCTCGTCGGGCGACGGGCTCGCGACGTAGTAGTACGCTGCGATCGACGCGCGGAACCGACCCTCGGGGCACGCGAGCGGCGCCGGGTGCCCGTGCCAGTACGCGTCGCCGTGGTCCATCACGATCAGTCGATCGCGGAGCGGCAGGTACGACGCCTCGCATCGCTCGCGCGGCGCGTCCCACAGCTCGAGGGCGCCGCCCCACGAGCCCTCCCACGACTCCGGCAAGTAATAGAGGACGGTCAGCTTCCGTTCGAGGTGGCGGGTGCGATCGCGGTTGAAGTCGGCGTGCAGCGCGAGGTGTCCGCCGGGCAGCGTGATCGAGAGGCCGGCCCCTCGGAAGTGCGGATCCGGGATCAGCCCCTCGACGCCGGTGAGCGCGCCGAGGAAGTCGAGGAACGCCATCGCCGAGAGCTCCGCGAGCAGATGACGGATCGACGCGTCGACGCCCTCGAAGCCCTTGCGCTGCAGCTGGCCCAGGCGCGCGGACTGCTCGGCGTAGTCGCGACGGAGGAAGCCCGGCGTGTCGGGCCGAGGGAACGCCGCGGCGAGCGCGACGGAGAGCTCGTCGCCGGCGAAGCGATCGAAGACCGCGTGCGGGAACGGGCGAGCGGCGCGGTACGCCTCGCGCTTCGTCGCCGCGAGCGCGCGGAGCGCTTCGCGATCGAAGAAGAACGTCGGGCCCGTGCCCTCGCTCGCGCGCGCGACCACCGACAACGACCGCTCAGCGCGAGCAGAAGCCTTCGTAGTCGATGTACTCCCGGATCGACGGCGACTCGCCGCACACCGGGCAGCTCGGATCGCGGCGCAGCTTCAGCGTGCGGAACACCATCTTCAGCGAGTCGTAGGTCAAGAGGCGCCCGACCAGCGGCTCGCCCTGCCCGAGGATGATCTTGATCGCCTCGGTCGCTTGGATCGTCCCGACCACGCCGGGGAGGATCCCGAGCACGCCGGCCTCCGCGCAGCTCGGCGCGAGGTGCGCGGGCGGCGGCTCCGGATAGAGGCAGCGATAGCAGGGGCCCTTCCCCGCCCAGAACGTCGTGACCTGTCCGTCGAAGCGGAAGATCGATCCGTGCACGACCGGGATGTTCTTCCAGACGCTCGCGTCGTTCACGAGGTAGCGAGTCGGAAAGTTGTCGAGCCCGTCGACGATGACGTCCCAGCCCTGATCGAAGATCCGATCGGCGTTCGCGCTGGTGAGTCGCTCCTGGAACTGCAGCACCTTCACGTCGGGGTTCAGGTTCTCGATCGTGCGGGCTGCGCTCTCGACCTTCGGCGTGCCGACGCGATCGGTGCCGTGCAGCACCTGCCGCTGCAGGTTCGACGCGTCGACCGTGTCGTTGTCGATGATGCCGATCGTGCCGACGCCCGCCGCCGCGAGGTAGAGCGCGGCCGGCGATCCGAGCCCGCCCGCGCCGAGCAGCAGCACGCGCGACTTCAGCAGCTTCTCCTGCCCCTTGTCGCCGACCTCCGGCAGCAGGATGTGGCGCGAGTAGCGATCGAGCTGCGCCGGCGTGAGCTCGGCGGGCTTGTCGGTCGGATACCCGAGATCCTTCCAGCGCACGAACCCGGGGTTCGCGCTCTCGACCTGCTCGTAGCCGAGATCGATCAGCGTCTTCGCGGCGAACGCCGAGCGGATCCCGCCCGCGCAGTACACGACGATCTTCGCCTTCTTGTCGGGGAGCTTCGACTCCGCCTGCATCTCGAGGAAGCCGCGCGGCACGTGGAGCGCGCCCGGCAGATATCCGCCGCGCCACTCGTCCTTCTCGCGCACGTCGACGAACACGTATCCTTCGCGCGCCTCGAGGCGGCGCTTCATCTCGTCGAGCGAGACCTGCTGCACGCTCGACTTCACGTCCTGCAGCAGATCCGAGTACGTCCTGGCCATGCGGGATTCCCTCACACTTCGATGCGGGAACTATGGTGAGGACGCTGCATCCTCGTCAAGATCAGGCGTGCATTCTCCCGCCCACGGATGCGGGAATGCCCACACCTCGCGCCGGCACCAGGCCGCCGTGTAGACTCGGCGCGATGCTTCGCTCTGCTTCCGGCGCGCCGCTCGCGCTCTCGCTCGCGCTCGCTGCGTGCACCGTCGCGTGCGGTCCGGTCGCCGTCGAGAGCGACGCCGGCGTCGTGCTCGACGCGCCGATGCCGATGATCGACGCCGCGCCGACCGACGCCGGGCCGCCGCGCGCCATCTTCGAGATCCCGCGCGGTGCCGAGGGCGAGTCGCTCCTCGATCTGCCGTGGCCCAGCGATCTCCGCCGCACTGCCGAGGGCACGGTCGACGTGCGCACCTTCCCGAACCCGCGCCGCAACCGCCTCGTGCAGCGCTACATGGACGCGATCACCGCGCGCCTGCGCGGGTTCGCGACCAACGGCGCCGTGTACTTCCGCTTCTCGCACGAGCTCGACGCCTCGAGCCTGCCCGCCGATCCCGCCGCGTCGCTGGACGACGGGGCGACCGTGTTCCTGATCGACATCGACGACGCGAGCCCGACCCGCCTCACGCGGCACCCCGCCGTCGTCCACGTGCAGGAGACCGCGACGCTCTTCTGGCCCGCGCACACGCTCGCGATCCGCCCGGTGCACGGCGTGCCGCTCGCGGGTGGGCGACGCTACGCGGCGGTCGTGCTCCGCACCGTGCGCCCCGCGATGGGCGGCGAGCTCGGCCGCGACGACGACTTCGCCGCCCTCGTCGGCGGCGCCGGTGATGCCGCGATCGAGGCCGCGCGTCCCCTCTATCGAGAGGCGCTCGATGCGCTGATCGAGGCGGGCATCGACGAGGACGCCGTGCTCTCGATGAGCGTGTTCACCACGCAGGATCCGGTGGCCGAGCTCGCGCTCTATCGCGACTGGATGCACGCGGAGTACGACGCGCCGATGCCGATCACCGACGCGTGGGAGCGAATGGATCGCGCGACGCACCAGGAGATCACGGGCGCGTACGGTCCGGTGCCGGTCTTCCAGGCGGGCACCATCCCGTACGAGGAAGTCGGCGGCGCGATGGAGCCCGCCGACGGCGTTCCCGTCGTGCACAGCGAGTACGACGCGCGCTTCGCGATGACGCTGCCGCTGCCGATCATCCCGATGCCGGACGCCGGCTATCCGCTCGTGCTCTACGCGCACGGCACCGGCGGCGACTACCGCTCGTTCATCGGCGACGGCACCGGGGCGCGCCTCGCCGCAGCGGGGATCGCGACGATGGGGATCGATCAGATCCACCACGGCGCGCGCAACCCGGGCGGGGGCTCGCCCGAGGTGCTGTTCTTCAACATCCTCAACCCCGACGCGGCGCGCGACAACAACCGCCAGAGCGCGCTCGACATCGTGCAGCAAGCGCGCGTCGTGCCGAACCTCGTCGTCCCGATGGAGCTGGTCGATCGCGGCGGACGTCAGGTGCGCTTCGATCCGTCGCGCGTGTTCTTCTTCGGCCACTCGCAGGGCGGGCTGGTCGCGCCGCTCTTCCTCGGCATCGACGACGGCGTCAGCGCGGGCGTGGTCAGCGCCGGGAGCGCGGTGCTCGCGTACGCGCTGCTGCAGAAGACGGAGCCGATCTCGATCCCCGAGATCCTGCGCGTCGCGCTGCAGCTGCCCGGCGGGAACGTCGCCACCGCGTTCGAGCTCGAGGGCCTCGGGTTCGAGCATCCGGTCGTCACGCTCGTGCAGGCGTGGATCGAGGCGAGCGATGGATCGAACTTCGGTCACCTCGCGTTCGCGTCTCCGCGGACCCTCGCCTCGGGCGACCGATTCCCGCCGAAGAGCATCCTCTCGACCGAGGGCCTGATGGACGAGTTCTCGCCGCCCGGTTCGATCGAGGCGCTCGCGATCTCGATGCGCGTGCCGCAGATCGAGCCGGTCGCGCGGCGGCTCGAGGCCTACGACCTGCTCGGGATCGGCGCGCTCACGGGTGAGGTCGGCGCCAACGTCGGCGGCGGCGCCGCGACCGCGGGCCTCTTGCAGTACCCCGACCAGGGCCACTTCGCGGTGTTCAACGACACCAGCGCGCAGGCGCGGATCCGCGGTTTCCTGCAGTCTGCGGTGGCGGGTGCTGCCGTGATCCCCGCGCCCTGAGCGTGCCCCACGGACGGACGGACGGAATGCGACGATCTCGAGCACACACCGCGCGGCCGCGCGCAACGCACATCGCGCTCGCGCTCGCGCTCGCCGCGGGGTGCGCGACCGGCGGCGCCGGCGAGCTCGATGCAGGACGTGCCGACGCGGGCAGGCGAGACGGAGGCCGGACCGACGCGGGCGACGCGGGCGACGCGGGACGGCGCGACGCCGGCGATGCCGCGATCGCGATCGACGCGGGCGTCGATGCCGCGATGGCGCTCGATGCCAGCGTGGATGCCGGAACGGACTCGGGCTTCGACGCTGGCGTCGCGCTCTGCCCGCCGACCGCCGAGCGGCTCGGGATCGTCGAGGTGATGATCAGCTCGCGCAGCGGCTCGACCGATCGCGGCGAGTGGCTCGAGCTCCTCAACGTCGGCGACTGCGCGGTCGACCTGACGGGCCTCGTCATCGCGAGCCCGCCGTCGGGGATGGGCGTCGCGATCGAGTTCTCGCTCCCGGGCGGCACGATCCTCCCGGGCGCTCGCTGGGTGCTCGCGCAGAGCGCCGTGCCGCTCGAGAACCACGACCTCCCGCACGACGCGGTCTACTCGGGGATCACGCTCGACAACGGCGGAGACTGGATCGAGCTGCGCGCCGGGGGCGTGACGATCGATCGCGTGAGCTGGGGCTCGACGGACTTCCTGCACGGCACCGCGCGCTCGTTCCCCGATGGCCGACCGCTCGTCGACAACGCCTCGCAGCTCCAGTGGTGCAACGCGACGGCGGTGTACTCGATGGCGACTGGCGGGCCGTACCGCGGCACCCCGCGCGCGCCCAACGGCGCGTGTCCGTGAGCCGGTCGCGTCACGCGGCTTCGGCGAGCTCGACGTAGCCCTCGGTGCTCGCGTAGTCCTCGAGCTGGCGCTTCATCGCGCGGCGCGCGCGGTGGAGCCGCGACATCACGGTGCCGATCGGACAGCCGATCGCATCGGCGGCATCGCGGTACGAGCGCTCCTCGAGATCGACGAGGACCACGACGCGACGGAAGTCCTCGGGCAGCGCGTCGAGCGCGGCCTGCACCTCGTCGCCGAGGCTCTCGCCGGGCGTCTCGGCGATGCTCGCGTCCCAGCCCGCATCGCGCAGCTCCTGGGCGTGCACGGTCTCGAGGATCGTGCGCTCGCGGCGGCGGCGGCGATAGCCGTTGATGAACGTGTTGACCAGGATGCGGTGCATCCACGCGCGGCCGTTCGTGCCGGGCTCGAAGCGGTGCCAGAACACCCACGCGCGGGTCACCGCTTCCTGCACGAGATCCTCGGCCTCCGCGCGCGAGCCCGTCATGCGCATCCCAGCGCCGATCAGCTCGCGGCGATGCCGCAGCACCTCGTGCTCGAAGTCGGCCATCCTGCGGCCTCGAAGCTCTCGCTCGACGTTCATCGCGACCTCCCGGCGAGCACGTTCAGCAAGCGCCGGACCAAGCGCGTCTTCGCCTACGTTCCCGGGAAAATCGGCGGAAAACCGGGCAGCTCGCCGGTTCGGGCGATGCCACGTTGTCGATGGCTGGCCACGACGCCGTGTCAGCGTGTCAGCGGCTCGCGGGCCGGCTGCCGAGCTGTCCGGCCCGTGCGCGCGCCAGCGCGTGAGGCACCGCGTCCGCGACCTCGCTCGCGAACAGCCCACGGTCGGTGGCCGCCGCGAGCTCGCCCGCGATCGCG
>JALYRN010000238.1 GCA_030855295.1 Myxococcota bacterium
GCTCGTTCCTCACCGTTGGCGTCGTCGGGCTCGCGGTGTCCTGGTACTTCTGGACCGAGATCGACGCGCGCGGTCAGGAGATCAACCGCGCGACCACCTCCGCCGAGCTCACCGAGCGCCAGCGAGCGTTCAACGACGCCCTCCTACCGGTCGCACTGACGGGCTTCGCGGGAGCAGCGCTCGCGACGGTCGCGCTCCCGATGCTCCTGCCCGAGCAGGACGGCGTGCCGTGGTGGTCGTGGATCGCAGGCGCGGCCGGTCTCGGCGTCGCGGGCGTCGGCGCGTACTTTCTCGCGACGGACGGCGCCTGCTACGGCACCGCGTTGCTCGACGCCCGGTGCGCGAAGCAGAGCCCCCACGGCCTCCTCGGCGGACTCGTGCTCGCGCACGCAGCACCGCTGCTCACCGTCCCGATCACGTACCTCGTCCGCTCCGCCCTCGGCGATGGCGTGCGCGCGGGCGCAGCGACGCTGCGCATCCAGCCGATGGGCGCGGGTCTCTCTCTCTCCGGTTCTTTCTAGGGGGCACGTGATGCATCGCCGACTCTTCATTCTCCTCGCCGCGCTGTCCTCGCTCGCGCTCGCCGGCTGCGACGACAGCGTCCAGTGCGGCACCACCTTCGTCTACGACGAAACGCTCATGCGCTGCGCATGCGCGGCGGGCCTCACCGAGATCGACGGCACGTGCGTCCCCGCCGAAGGCGACGCCGGCACCCCGCCGGGCTCCGACGCGGGCACGATGTGCGTCGAGAGCGGGATCGAGATCTGCGACGGCCGAGACAACGACTGCACCGGCGGTCCAGACGACACCTTCGCCTGCATCCAAGGCACCGCGACCGAGTGCACCACCACCTGCGGCACCACCGGCACCGCGACGTGCGCGTCCGACTGCACGATCCCCCCGACCTGCACGCCCCCGACGGAGACCTGCAACGCCACCGACGACGACTGCGACGGCCTCGTCGACGAGGGCGTGCTCGCATTCGGCGACGCGGTGGACTGGACCGCCCTCGGATCGAGCGCGTTCGATCTCGAAGAGTACGACGGCGGCTTCGTCGTCACGCGGATCGGCGCGACAGGCGTCGAAGCGCAGCTTCTGGATGCGCGTGGGCAACCGATCGGAGAGCTCGTGACCCTGGTGGCGGACACCGCGGCCTCGGTGCTCGATACGACTGTCGAAGAAGGCGCGCTGTTCATCGCGTACGGAACGGCAACGACGTCGCCCGCGGGTCAGCTCCGCGTCCTCTCCGCAGAGCTTCCGGACCTCACCGTTCGCGTCGAGCCGCGGACCATCGCGTCGCCCGCAGACCTTCCGGAACGGATCCAGTTCGAGAAATCGTTCTACTTCATGATTTTCTACCAATCCGCCGGCGTTCGAGTGCTCGCGTCCTCGGATCTCGCCACCGGAACGTTCCGCGACAGCGTCGTGGTCGGGGGCAGCGTAGGCAACTTCGACGTCGTCGCAGACGACGGCGCCTTCGGCCGTGCATTCGTCGCGTACTCGCAGACGCCAGCCGGCGAGTCGGACTACGAGATCTTCGTGCAAGCGGTCGGACTGTCCGGAGCCGAGGGCGACGCCGAACGAGTCACCGACAACGTGCATAGCGACGACTACCCGCGCATCGCACACGCCGGTGGCCGCGCCGCCGTCATCTGGACGCAGCAGCTCGATGACACGAGCCTCGGCGGTACCGTCCGCCTGTTCACGGGGCGACCGACTGCGGCGGCATGGATCGAACGGTCGGACACCGCTGTGACCGAGATCGAGTTTCTTCTGCGCTCCTATCAGATCACGGCGCGTGCCGGAGGCTGGCTGCTCGTGTCCAGCGACGTGGTCGACAGCGCCACCGTTGGTACCCTGACAGCACACGTCGCATCTGCCGACGGCAGTGTGGTTGGCTTTGGCGGGGCGATGCTTCGCTACGTCGGCTGGGCTGCTGGGCTCATGACGCGGGTCCGAGGGGTGGGGAGCGATGTTCTCGTTCCCGTAACAGTCTTCCGCGACGAGGAAGGTATGGTCGAGGGTCGAGTGCTCTCCTGCGCGCGTTGAGACGTGGGGCTCCCCCGGCCGAGAGTTGGCTGTGATCGATGTCGCTCCCGGTCGAATGCCCGGCCGAGCGCGCTATTGATCTGCGTTCAACGCCCCCGGTAAGCTCCTCCTTTGATGGAAACCTTTCTCGTGCGCGCCAACCGCGCGCGAGAGCGGGGAGGACGTACCGATGAAGCGCCTTGGATCGCTTACGCGACCGCTGTTCGCGGTGATGCTGATCTTCATGATCTTCGCGTGCAGCGGCGGAGGCTGCTCCGGGTGCGCCGGCTGCGGGATCCTGCCGATCCCGGGCGGCTTCCCGATCGCGGAGCGGATCCCGAACTCGGCGCAGGTCCGCCTGTCGGAGAGCGGCATCACGTTCATCGAGGAGAACATCGACGACATCATCGCGATCCTTCTGGAGGACGGGCTCAACTTCCCGATCCCTCGCACCGAGGGCTCAGAGTTCAGCGTGGATTACACCATCTGCCCCGACTCTGATTGCGTGGCGCACGGCGAGGTCGAGAGCTTCACGCTCGATCCCGTCGTCCCGAACCGCCTCAACCTGCACATCCGCGTGGTCCTCGACAGCCGCGACACCGCAGGCGCCCGCCGTCCGATCCCGGCGCGCCTCGATCCGCCGATCTTCCCGGCCTCCACCTGCCAGATCGACCTCAATACGCGAGAGGGCACGCGCGCGTACGTCGGTCTCGTCGCCAACATCGACTTCGTGGCCGAGACGCGCCCAGCGCGTGCTGGATACACGAAGATCGTCCTGTCGAACGCCGCGCTCGCGGAGGGCGAGGGGATCGAGGACGCTGACGTCGATATCGACGGGTGCTCTGCGTACGCGTGGCTGCTCAACCTGTTCAAGCGCACGATTATCCGTCAGCTTGAGGGGCAGGTTTCGAGCCTGATCCAGTCGGCCGCCGACGACGCGCTCTGTCAGACCCGGACCGATCTCGGCTGCCCGACGGGGACGCATGATCGGGGCGACACGGCGCCGGACGCCACCTGCTACTACGAGCCCGCCGGTGGCTCCGACGAGTGCGTGCCGATCCTGCTCGGGATGGATGGGCGTGGGGATCTCGGGGCGCAGTTCCTCGGCGGGTTCTCGCCGGGGGCGCATGCGCCTGGGCAGTTCGCGCTCGCTTCGGGGGGTGATGGCGAGGCGGTGAACGGCGGCCTGTCGCTCTTCATGGTGGGCGGGTTCATGTCGATGGATCGGACGTTCACCGAGTCGCCGGGGCACAACCCCTGCGTGCCGGTGATCGAGCCGCCGCCGCTGCCGGACATCGCGCGCGCCGCTGCGTTCCGCGGGAACGTGATTCCGGGGACGTCGACGCCGACGCATCTCGGGATCGGGATCGCGGAGGACTATCTCGACTACGCGGGCTACGGGATGTTCGACAGCGGCATGCTCTGCCTCGGCGCAGGTACGCGGCTGAGCCAGCAGCTGTCGACCGGCCTGGTCGCGGGCATCGCGCCCTCGCTGCGCAACCTCGCGTTCCCGCAGACGGCCGCGCCGCTGACGCTGGCGATCCGGCCGCAGCAGCCGCCGGACTTCACGATCGGCACCGACGCGGCTGCGCCCGTGCTGACGATCACGCTGCCGCAGCTGCAGATCGACTGGTACGTCTGGAGCACCGAGCGGTACGTGCGCTTCATGACGTACGAGACCGATCTGACGATCGAGATCGATCTGACCGTCGAGGGCGGTGAGATCGTTCCGCGCATCGAGAGCGTCGTTGCGACGAACTCGACGGTGACGAACAGCGAGCTGCTGACCGAGATGCCGCCGGCGCTCGCGTCGGCGGTCGAGTCGGTGCTCTCGACGTTCGCCGGCATGCTCGGCGGGTCCATCAGCCCGTTCGCGCTGCCCGACATCATGGGCTTCGAGCTGGACGTGCCGCCCGACGGCATCCGCGGCGTCGCCGACAGCGGCGAGGCGTTCCTCGGGCTCTTCGCGAACCTGCGGCTCGCGACCACGCCCGGCATGCTGATCGGCACCGCCGAGACCAGCCTCGAGATCTCCGATCTCTCGCTCGATCCCTCGAGCATGACGATCGACTCGTGGGGTCAGGGCGAGCGCAACAGCGTGTGGCTCAACTTCGGCGCCGAAGGGCCCGCGGGCGCCGACTACGAGTACAGCTATCGCATCGACGGGATGACCTGGTCGCACTGGACCAGCGATCGCCGCGTGCACGTCGACAGCGACGTGCTGCTCCTGCAGGCGCGACACACCGTCGAGGCGCGCGCGCGCGTGCGCGGCGAGGCGACGAGCGTCGATCCGACGCCCGCGAGCGCGGAGCTGATCATCGACGTGCTCCCGCCCGAGCTGCAGGTCTCGCGCGACGGCACCGGCGCGTACGTCGCGCACGGCGCGGATCTGATCTCGCCCGAGTCGGCGCTGCAGTACCGCTTCCGCATGGGAGACGGCGAGTGGACGGAGTGGCAGTCGTCGCCGCGCCTCGAGCTCGACTCGATCCTGCTCGACGGCGGTGAGCTCGGCGTCGAGGTCCTGGACGAGGCGGGCAACGTCGGCACCGCGACGCTCCCGCTGATCCGCGGCATCCCGAACCCGGCGGGCGGCGGCTGCGACTGCGCCGTCGCGTCCGGCAACACCGATCGCAACGGACCGCTCGCGCTGCTCGCATCGCTCGCGGTGCTCGGCGCGATGATCCTCCGCCGCCGCCGCCACGTCGCGCGCTCGCGCAGCGTGCGGCGCGCGGTGACGATCGCGCTGCTCGCGCTGCCGATCCTGCTCGGGAGCGTCGGCTGCGAGTGCAGCACGCCGATGGGCCCGGCCTGCGACGACGCGTGCCTCGCGGCGGTCCCGCCGGCGACGACGATGGGCTCGCTGTGCTGCCCGGCGACCGACATGTGCGAGAGCTACGACGTCGATGCGCTCTGCATGCCGGGCTGGACTTGTCCGGTCGCCGACGTGGTGCTCGACGACACCTGCGACATCTCGTGCACCGAGTGCGTGCGCAAGCCGCCGCTCGATCCCGGACAGCTCGCGACCGATCTCGATCTCGTGGTCGCGGAGGGCGGCGAGATCTACGTGTCGGGCTACAGCCCCGGCGTGCCGCCGAGCACGCGCTACGGCGACCTCGTGTTCGGCGAGGTCGGCCCGGGCGGCACGGTCACCTGGGACATCGTCGACGGCGCACCGAGCTCGCCGATCACCAACGACCCCGACCAGTGGCGCGGCGGCGTGAGCGCGCCGGGCGACGACGTCGGCCGCTGGACCTCGATGGCCGACTCGGGGACCGCGCTCTACATCGCGTACTACGATCGGACGAACAGCGCGCTGCGCGTCGCGATCGGCTCGCCGGGCGCGTGGAACGTGCAGACCGTCGACGACGCGGGCGACGCGGGTCGCTATCCGTCGATCGTGCTGCTCGAGGGCGGCGTGCCGGCGATCGCGTACATGCGCATCGAGCCGGCGGAGGGCGGCACCGGCCGACTGCGCAGCAGCGTGCGCCTGGCGACCGCGAGCAGCGCGATGCCGGGTGACGCGACCGACTGGACGATCACCGAGGTCGCGGGCGCCGACATGGCGTGTCGGCCCGAGTTCTGCGGCACCGGCGAGGCCTGCCTCGAGAGCGGCGAGTGCATCGTGCCGACGAGCGACTGCGCGACCGATTGCAGCGGTGACACCCAGTGCTCGATGGGCTCGTGTCAGCCGGCGCTCGCGGCGTCGCACGTCGAGGATCTCCCGCCGGCGTACGGTCTGTTCGCGAACCTGGTGCGCACGTCCGCGGGCCTCGCGCTGGTCTGGTACGACCGCGGCCAGGGCAACATCTGGGGCGCGGAGCTGCCGGCCATCGGCGGCGCGTGGGGCGCCCCCTTCCTGATCGACGGCTACATGCGCGGCGATCCGGCGAGCGGCGACAGCGGCATCGGCGCGTCGCTCTTCGTCGACGCGGCGGGGACCTGGCACGTGGCGTACGTCGACGGTGCCGAGGAAGCGCTGCGCTACGCGGCGGTCGCCGCGGGCATCGTCAGCACGCGCGAGACGATCGACGACGGAGCGAGCGACGGCACGACGGCGCATACCGACGGCCGTCACGTCGTCGGAGACGACGCGTCGATCGTGGTCACCGACGGCGGCGAGATCCGCGTCGTGTACCAGGACTCGACCTCGCACCGTCTGATGCTCGCGCGCCGGCCCTCGGGCGGCGGCGCGTGGGCGGTGTCGATCCTCGACGGCGAGAACCACACGGGCTTCTGGGCCGACCAGGCGCTCGTGGGCGGGACCTCGTACGTCGCGACGTGGTGGCGCGAGGAAGCGCGCGCGGGCTCGATGAACGGCGTCCGCGTGCTGACGGTCGAGTGATCGCGCTCGGGCGAGCCGGTTTCTAGAGGCCGAAACGAGAAAACGGCGGGGCCCATCGGGCTCCGCCGTTTCTCTATTTCGTCTCGCGCCGCGAGGCGCTCGAGCTCACGCCGCGTTGCGCGACGAGACGCCCGAGGCCGGCTCGAGCTCGTTGTCGACGACGTCGCGGCGCGCATCACCGACCGCGCGCAGGAGCACATCGCGCTCGACCAGGCCCGCGTCCATCAGCGCGCGCATGTAGCCGTCCGCGTAGCCATGCGCGCGCATCAGCTTCGCGTACGCGCTGCCTTCGAAGCGTGCCCGAGTGACGTCCGCCACCAGCGCCCGCACGCGATCCAGGAGCTCGCTCTTGCCCATCGACGTCACCTCTTTGCCCGATCGCCGCCCACCGAGGCTCGTGCCCCGACGCACCGATGCATGCACGCGCTCGGATCGAGCGTCAAAAAAGCGGCGCGCGCGCGCCGCGGCGAGCAGGCAGCCGAACATGCTCGGGCGACCACGCCGCGAGGCGCGCGCGCATCGTCGCGATCGCGTCGCGGCTGGAGTCGACCATCACGAACCCGCGTTCGTGTCGCGCCGCCGCCTCGCCGGTGGTGCCGCTGCCCGCGAAGAAGTCGAGCACGACGTCGCCGGGCGCGCTGTGCACGCGCACGAGCCGCTCGAGGATCGCGAGCGGCTTCTGCGTCGGATAGCCCGTCTTCTCGCGACCGTTCGTCGGCACGATCGTGTTCCACCACACATCGGTCGGCGTCTTGCCGCGCGCGGCCTTCTCGGGCCCGACCAGCTGCGGCGCGAGGTAGGGGATGCGATCGATCGCGTCGTAGTCGAAGACGTACCGCTGCGGATCGCGCGCGTACCACAGGATGACGTCGTGCTTCGCGGGCCAGCGGCGACGCGTGCGTGCGCCGTAGTCGTACGCCCACACGATCTCGTTGATGAACGAGCTGCGCCCGAGCAGCCCGTCGAGCGCGACCTTGACGTAGTGCGACTCGCGCGCGTCGAGGTGCACGAAGAGCGAGCCGTCCGCGGTCAGGCATCGCAGCGAGGCCTCGAGCCGCGCGAGCAGCCACGGGACGTACTCGTCCTCGCGACGATCGACGTAGCTCGCGCCCTTGCCGAGCGACGTCGCGCGGTACCGCGCGCCCGCGAATCCGACGCGCTCGCCGGCCTCGTCGCGCGTGACGCGCACGCGCGCGCGCTGCTGCGTGCGCCCGGTGTTGAACGGCGGATCGACGTAGATCATCCGCGCGCACGCGTCGGGCAGGGTCGCGATCGCGGCGAGGCTGTCGCCGTGCACGACGCGGCGGAGCAGCGCCGCCACCACCGGTGTCGTCGATTTCTTGTGCGCGATCCCGCGCTTGCCGACACTCCCCGACATGCTCTGGAACGACCCCCAGCAGACCCTTCCGCTCGCCAGCTACACCAAGCCGGAGCCTCGTCGCTCCGAGACCGAGCGCCGGCTCGACGAGCGCCGCGCGGCCCTCGGCGAGCGTCGCACGACGACGCAGCGCGTGCTGCGCGCGCTGCTGCGGATGTAGCGCGCGCTCGACCGGCTCACAATCGATCGGCTCGCCCGCGCTCCCGTACGGGACCTGCAGTGCAGCACTCCTGTGGACTCAGCCCGCCTCGTCCTCGCTCGCGCTCTTCGCCTTCTTGCGCGCGCGCTTCGGCTTCGCGGCGGCGTCGGGCGAATCGGAGATCGCGTCGAGCGCAGCCACCGCGACCACCGCGCGCTCCTCCTCCGGCGGCGCCGCGCCCTTGCGCTGCGCGGGGACCTCGGCCCAGCCGCGCTTGACGTTCTGCGCCGTCCACGCCGCCACGTGCGCGTCCGCCGCGGGCTCGGTCGCCGCGGTCCGTAGCGACGTCTGGAGCGGCTCCTTGCGGTTCGCCGAGTAGTCCGTGCAGAACACGACGAACGGCGGGTGCATCCCCTCGTGCTCCTTGTGCGTCCGCACGACCACGTACTTCCGCACCGCGATCTGCCCCGCCGTCTCCTTCACGAACACCGCGCGCCGCACGATCTCCGCGCTCACGCGCCGCGTCGCGCGCACCACCTCTTCGCTCGCGTCGTCGAGGAACGCGGTGATCTGCGTCATCCCGACGCTGCCGACGTCGACCGTCTTGTCGGTCCGCTCGCGCAACAGCACCGGATGCAGGAGCAC
>JALYRN010000239.1 GCA_030855295.1 Myxococcota bacterium
CGCGAACGCGGAGCGCGCGGGGGTCGCCGATGCGATCACGCTCGAGGTCGGCCCGCTCTCGACGACGCTCGACGCGCTCGCGCACCTCGAGCCGCGCGGCGCGGCCCCGCGCGTCGTGACCAACCCTCCGTGGGGCGAGCGCCTCGGCGCGCAGGGCTCGCTCCTGCCTCTCTATCGCGCGCTCGGCCAGCTCCGGCGCGCGCTCGGCGACGACGCTCGCCTCACGATCGCCGCGCACGATCGCAAGCTCGCGTACGCGACCGCGATTCCGCTCGAGAGCGCGTTCCTCAGCGATCTCGGCGGCCTGAAGCTCCACGCGATGACCGAGAAGACCTGATCCCAATCCGCTCGCCGGGCGAGCCGGACTCCGAGTACGATTTCGTCGATGCGCCAAGCGCCGCAGATGCGCGCGAGTCATCTGAAGTCGAACCTCGAATCGCTCGCGGATCTGGGGGTCGAGCACGAGCAGGCGGTGCGGAGCGCGGTCGCCGACGTGGTGCGCCAGATCGAAGAGTCCTCGCGCGTGGCGTGGCTCCCGCTCGAGCTCGATCTCGAGCTCACCGACGCCGTCGACCGGCATGTCGGGCGCGAGCGGATGAAGCGATGGGGCCGCGAGGCGATCGCGCGATCGGCACAGGGCCCGCTGCTGCGTCCGCTGATGCTCGGCTTGCAGGCGATGGGGCTGACGCCGCACACCGCGCTCAAGCGCGCACCGTACGCGTGGACGCTGATCTACCGGGGCTGCGGCGACCTCGAGTACCAGCACGCCGGCGAGCGCGAGATCGTGCTGGTGCACGACCGAGTGCCGACCGCGATGCTGCGGAGCACCTCGTACCTGCACGGCATCGCCGGCGCCTTCGACGGCGCGATCGAGATCGGCGGCGGCCTCGACATCGAGAGCGAGGTCGAGCACGACGTGCAGGCGAAGCGCGCCATCTACCGTCACGGATGGCGCTGATCAGCAGGAGTGCTCGCCCGAGCGGGCGAGCCGATTTTGGAGTAGGCCTCGAGTCGCAGCTCTCCGATGCCCAAGCCCTTCCAACGTGGACGGTTCCGCGATCTCCCCGAGAGACCGATCCGCGCTCACCCGTACTTCGACGTCGCGAGCGAGACGGTCACCGTCGAGACCGCCGAGCTCGGGCGCACCCGAGCGCACGTGAAGGTCTGCGGATCCGGCCCGCCGCTCCTGCTCGTCCACGGCTTGATGACGTCGAGCTACTCGTGGCGCTACGTGCTCGAGCCGCTCGGCCGCCTCTACACGCTCTACGTCCCGGACCTTCCGGGCAGCGGACGCAGCGATCCGGTCTCGGGCTCACAGGATCCCGACGCGCTCGCGTCCTGGCTCGGTGCGCTGCAGCGCGCGCTCGGCATCCGCGGCTCGCGCGTGATCGGCAACTCGATGGGCGGATATCTGTGCATGCGCTTGGCGCTGCGCGATCCCGACTCGATGTCGCGCCTGGTCAACGTCCACTCGCCGGGCGTGCCCGAGCCGCGCCTGCACGCGCTGCGCGCGGCGCTCGCGATGCCCGGCGTCAAGCACGCGCTCGCGTGGTGGGTGCGTCGCGATCCCGAGCGCTGGTCGTTCCGCCACGTGCACTACTTCGACGAGTCGCTGAAGTCGCTCGAGGAAGCGCGCGAGTACGGTCGTCCCCTCTCGACGCCCGAGGGCTCGAGGGCGTTCGTGCGACATCTCTCCGAGACCATGGCGATCGAGCCGATCGTCGCGTTCTCGCGCACCCTCGCGGAGCGACGCGCGCGCGGCGAGGGCTTCCCGATCCCGCTGCTGCTGCTCTACGCCGAGCGCGACCCGATGGTGCCGCCGCGCCTCGGAGAGTTGCTCGCCGAGCTGATCCCGGACGCGCGCCTGGTGCGTCTTCGAGACGCCTCGCACTTCGCGCACGTTGACGCCGTCGAGCGCTTCCTGCCGCCGGTGATCGAGTTCCTCGCGCCGTAGCGCGCGCGCGTCACACGCCGCGGCCGATCACACGCCGCGGTAGGTCGCCGTCGCGACGTACTTCAGCACGCAGCTGCACTCGCTGGAGCCGCTCGCTCCGCTGCACGCATCGGAGCCCTCGAAGCGCGTCTTCGACGCCCGCAGCCCGCGCATGATCTCGGACGTGAGATCGTGACCGCCGTTCTTGCAGTCGCGCGTTCCGCACGTCATCTCGAACAGCGCGGGCGCGCTCGCGACCTGCACGCGTCGCACGTGCGTGGTCCCGCCGACCGCGCCCTCCGCCGCCTCTGCGATCTCGAGCGCCAGCGTCTCGAGGTTCGGGACCTCGTCACTGAGCCGAGGCGCCTCGTCCTCCCGCCGCCGCCGCTCGATCGATCGCTGCTGCGCTTCAGGATCCCGTCTCGACCCGTACATTCGTCCCCCTCTCCATAGTGTGCCCCTCCCCCTCCCCCGAGGCGAGCGAAGCGAAGCCGAGAAACGACCCGCGCATCAGCCCCACCCGCGTGGTGGTGCGAGACCGCGCCCGAGAGACGCCCAGAACGCAAACGCGGGCCTCAGCTTCCACAGCCGAGACCCGCGCTCCAATCACCAAAATTGCGGGGGCCGGATTTGAACCGACGACCTTCGGGTTATGAGCCCGACGAGCTACCAGGCTGCTCCACCCCGCGTCAGGGAAGGCGATTTATAGCGGGGGTTTTCGGGACGTCAAGGACGTTCCACGCCGCCCTTTCGCAGGTGCTTTCGACGCTGCTTGCGACGCTGCTCGCGGCCCCGCTTTCGCGGTGGTTTTCGCGGGCGCGCGCGGGCTCGTCTTCGTCTTCGTCTTCGCGGCCTGCTCGGCCTCGAGATCTTTCGAGCGACGCAGCGACGTGATGTAGTTCTTCTTGAGCTTCTCGAGCTCGCGCGCGTCGAGCTCGCGCCAGTCGCCGGGGCGCAGCCCCTCCGCCGTGATGCCCGCGAACGAGACGCGCGCGAGACGCAGCACGGGGTGGCCGATCGCCTCGCCCATGCGGTGGATCTGGCGGTTCTTGCCTTCGTGCAGCGTGATCTGCACCCACGTGTTGCGCTCTTCTTCGCGCAGCACGAAGACCTCGGCCTTCTTCGTCTTGACGCCGTCGTCGAGCACCACGCCGTTGCGCAGCTTGTCGAGGTCGTCGACCGTCACGAACCCACGCAGCTTCGCGACGTAGATCTTCGGCACGTCCTTGCGCGGATGGAGCAGCGCCTCGGTGAGCTCGCCGTCGTTCGTCACCAGCAGCACGCCGCTGGTGTGGAAGTCGAGACGACCCACCGGGTACACGCGCGACTCCATCCGGCGCAGCACCTCGCCGAGGTGCGGGCGCCCCTCCGGATCGCTCAGCGTCGAGACCATCCCGCGCGGCTTGTGCAGCACGTAGTAGACGGGCTTCTCGAGGACGATGCGCTTGCCGTCGACCTCGATCTTGTCCTTGCGCGGATCGGCGCTCGCGCCGAGCTCGCTGACGATCACGCCGTTGACGCGCACGTTGCCGGCGGCGATCAGCCCTTCGGCAGCGCGACGCGATGCGATCCCCGCATGCGCGAGGATCTTCTGGAGCCGTTCACGAGCCATCGATTCGAACCGACTCTCTTCTCAGCTGTCGAGATCGCTGTCGGTGTCGATGTCCGCGGCGTCGCCCTCGCCGGGCGGCGGTGCGTACTCGTGATCGCGATCCCACCGGTCGACGCGTCCGTCGCCGTCGACGTCGGTGCCCATGCGGACCATGCGGCCCTGCTCGAAGTACTCCCAGCGATCGGGACGCCACGCCGCCGCCGTGCTGCGACCGCTGATGTCGCGCTCCGTGCGCAGCGCGTTGCCGTCGTCATCGTAGAAGATCTTGGTGTCGACGCGCCCGTCGCCGCTCTGATCGATCTCGGTGCGGACGACGCGGCCCTCCTGGAACACGGTGACCGTGTCCATCTGGCCGTCGAAGTTGCGGTCGGCCTCCTCGCGCAGAGGACGGCCCTCGTCGTTGTAGTAGCGGACGACGTCCTTCGTTCCGTCGCCGTTCAGATCGCTCTCGCGACACGTGAGCACCAGCCGCGTGATCGGCGGATCGCCGACGCGCCGGAACACTCGGCGCACGTCGGGCGCCGCGTCGCCGGAGGTGTCGTACTCGGAGACCTCGTGATCGGTCCCCTCGACGTCGCAGCGACCGCCGTCCTCTCCGCCCGTCGCGCCCGACGCAGACGAGGCGCGCGTACGGCGAGGCGACGTCGTCTCTCCGCCGCCGCAGCCCGCCGATACGGTGCCGGCGATCGCCGTCGCGAGGATGATCCAGCGCAGTGCCTTCACGGGGTCGTCCCTTCGCTCGTGCCTTCGGCTCCGCCACCGAAGGGCGGCGCGCCCGCCTCTGCCGGCGTCGTGGCGGTCGGCGGCGTCGCGGGCGGCGTGGTCACCGGCGGCGGTGAGACGGCCGGCGGAGGCGGAGCCTCAGGCGCAGTGCCGTCGCACGTGAGCGCCGTCTCCTGCTGGCCCGCGCTCTCGGCGGGGACGTCCTCCGTCTGATCGGCCTCGCCGTCGAGATCGGTGTCGCGCCGGACCTGCGTCAGCCGCCCGTTCTCGAACATCTCCCAGCGATCGGGCTGACCGTCGTTGTTCTCGTCGTAGCGCGCCTCGGTGATCACGCCGTTCTCGAACACCTCCCAGGTGTCGGGGCGGCCGTTGTGACGGCGATCGCGCTCGCTGCGCTCGAGCAGGTTGCCGCTGCACCAGAGCCACGTGTCGATCACGTTGTCGAAGTTCGTGTCGAGCTCGCTGCGCACGACGACGCCGTTCTCGACGTACGCGATCTGATCGAGGCGGCCGTCGAAGTCGAAGTCGTGCTCCTCGCGCACGACGGTCGTGCCGTCCTCCGCGAAGAAGCGCGTGATGTCGATCATGCCGTCGAAGTTCATGTCGTACTGCGCGCAGCGCTCGACATTCCCCTCGTACACGTGGCGGATGTCGGGGTTCTCGTCGTTGTTGACGTCGACCGCCTCGACGCGGCGCCCGCCACCCTCGTTGCACTGCTCGCGGACCGACTCGTCGCCGCGGCTACCACGCGGGGTGTCCGACACGGCCGAGTCGCCGCCGCCGCATCCGGGGGCGACCAGAGAGATCCCCAGCGCCCCGCCGATCCCGAGGACAGCAAGCAAATTCAGTCGCATGCGCGCGCAGCATACGCGCGGCGCACCGCCCGAGGCAACCTGCCCCTTCCGGCGCAGCGCTCGCCCTCGTTGACGGTACGTGGCCTGCCATGTACTTTCACGGCAACCAAGACGGGCGGGTCATGGCGCGCAAGAAAGTAAGCACGACGATCTACATCACGCCCGATCAGAACGAGAAGCTCAAGCTCCTCCACGAGCGCACCAAAGTGCCGGTCGCGGTCTACATCCGCGAGGGCATCGACATGGTCCTCGACAAGCATCAGCACAGCCTGCCCGGGCAGCTGATGTTCGACTCGACACCGGCGCCGAAGAAGCGGTGAGCCCTCGCTTCCGACGAAGCGCCGTCCCCCTTGCGGGAATGCGCGCGCGCAGCCACACCTTGCGGCCAATCCATGACCGTACCCGTCGAGCGCATCCGTAACTTCTCGATCATCGCGCACATCGATCACGGCAAGAGCACGCTCGCCGACCGGATCCTCGAGTTCACCGGTGCGCTCTCGAACCGCGAGAAGCAGGACCAGTTCCTCGACAACATGGAGCTCGAGCGCGAGCGCGGGATCACGATCAAGGCGCAGTCGGTCCGCCTCGACTACACCGCCGACGACGGGCTGCTCTACGAGCTGAACCTGATCGACACGCCCGGGCACGTCGACTTCAGCTACGAGGTCAGCCGATCGCTCGCTGCGTGCGAGGGCGCGCTGCTGGTGGTCGACGCCTCGCAGGGCGTCGAGGCGCAGACGCTCGCGAACGTGTACCTCGCGCTCGAGAACAACCTCGAGATCATCCCGGTCCTGAACAAGATCGATCTGCCGGGCGCCGACGTCGATCGGGTCAAGCGCGAGATCGAAGAGGTCATCGGGCTCGACTGCAGCGAGGCGATCTCCGCCAGTGCCAAGGAAGGCATCGGCATGAAGGAGATCCTCGAGGCGGTCGTGAAGCGTGTGCCGCCGCCGAAGACCGCGGGCCCCGAGGCGCCGCTGCGCGCGCTGCTGGTCGACAGCTGGTACGACGCGTACCGCGGCGCGATGGCGCTGATCCGCGTCGTCGACGGCACGGTGCGCCGCGGCATGAAGATCAAGATGATGGCCACCAAGGCCGAGTACGAGGTGACGGAGCTCGGCGTGTTCGCGCCCTTCCCTCGCGCCGTCCAGGACCTCGGGCCGGGCTCGGCCGGCTTCTTCGCGGCGAGCATCAAGACGGTGCGCGACTGCAAGGTCGGCGACACCGTCACCGAGATGCGTCGCCAGGCGACCGAGCGCCTCGCGGGCTTCCGCGAGGTGAAGCCGATGGTCTTCTGCGGCGTGTTCCCCACCGAGCCCAACGAGTACCCGGCGCTGCGCGAGGCGCTCGAGAAGCTGCAGCTCAACGACAGCTCGCTCACCTGGGAGCCCGAGACCAGCGAGGCGCTCGGGTTCGGCTTCCGCTGCGGCTTCCTCGGGATGCTGCACATGGACATCGTGCAGGAGCGGCTCGAGCGCGAGTACGACCTCGATCTGATCACGACCGCGCCGAGCGTCGTCTATCGCGTGCACACGCGCACGGGCGAGGTCGTGCTCTGCGAGAACCCGTCGAAGCTGCCGGATCCGGCGACGATCGACTTCATCGAGGAGCCCTTCTTCAAGGTCTCGATCCACGTTCCGTCGCCGTACGTCGGCGCGGTGCTGAAGCTCTGCGAGGATCGGCGCGGGACGCAGCAGGCGATCCAGTACGCGTCGCAGGATCGCGTGATCATCGTCTACCAGCTGCCGCTCGGAGAGGTGCTCTTCGACTTCTTCGACAAGCTCAAGAGCGCGACCAAGGGCTACGCGTCGATGGACTACGAGCTCGCCGGCTACCAGGTGAGCCCGATGGTCCGCATCGACATGCTGATCAACGGCGACAAGGTCGACGCGCTCAGCGCGATCGTGCACCGCGACAAGGCGCAGTGGCTCGGCAAGGGCCTCGCCGAGAAGCTGCGCGGCATCGTTCCGCGCCAGCAGTACGAGGTCGCGATCCAGGCCGCGATCGGCGGCAAGATCATCGCGCGCGAGACGGTCCGCGCGATGCGCAAGGACGTGACCGCGAAGTGCTACGGCGGCGACATCTCGCGCAAGCGCAAGCTCCTCGAGAAGCAGAAGGCCGGCAAGAAGCGCATGAAGGCGGTCGGCAGCGTCGACATCCCGCAGGCCGCCTTCCACGCGATCCTCAAGGTCGAGTAGTCGGCGTCACGATCGAGCGGCGACGCGGCGGCCCTCCTGGGCCATCACCGCGATCGTCGCGATCACGAGCGCACCGAGCACGAACACCACGAAGACGTCGAGCGCGCCGAGCGCGATGTACGCGCCCTCCGCCACGTCGTAGTCGAGCTCCGAGGTGCTGCGCCACAGCGCGCGCGAGCAGCAGGTCGCGAGGGCATCGACGCCGGCGGCGGCCGCGAGCAGCCAGCCGGTGCGCGGCAGCTGCGGTCGCACGACCGCGAGCGCGACGCCGATCACACCGAGGGAGACGACCACGCGGAACGCGAGGCCGAGCCACGAGACGATCTCACTGATGTCCATCGCTCAGCTCCCCTGCCCGGCCGCGCCGGCCTTCTCTCGGGCGACGGTGAACGCCGCGAACGCGAGCAGCCCCCAGAACGCGAGGTGCTGGACCGGCGCGACGAGGCGGATCCCCCACGAGATCTCGTCCACGAGCCCGAACATGTCCATCACCGGCTGGGTGCCCGCGATGCAGCACGTGAACAGCATCCGCACCCCGCCCGCGGCCGCGATCGCGTAGCCCGCGGGCGCGCTGACCGGCCGCACGAGGGTGAGGCCGAGCACCAGCACCACCAGCGCGAGGATCACCTCGATCGCCATCGAGACGTATCCGAGCAGCTCTCCGAGCATCCCCATCGCGCCGCTGTAGCCCGGACGCGCGCGCCGCGTCAAACCCGGCAATTTGGGGGGCCCGCCGCGGTGCCCATGATCCTGCGCATGGAGCCTCGATCTGCAGCGCATCGCATCCTGATCGCGGTCACGAGCTCGTCGGGCCCGCTCGGCCGACGCCCGACCGGCGCGTGGCTCGGCGAGATCACGGGGTTCTGGGACGAGGTGCGGCGCGAGGGCCACGCGATCGACTTCGCGAGCCCGGAGGGTGGCGATCCGCCGATCGATCCGGTGAGCGCGCTCCTGCCGGGGCGCAGCAAGCGCGCGTTCGCGGGCGCGCCACGCGCGGAGCTCGCGCGCAGCATGCGCAGCGTCGACGTCGACCCGTCGCGCTACGACGCGATCTTCTTCGCGGGCGGGCACGGGACGCTCTGGGACTTCCCCGCCGATCCCGGGCTCGTGCTCGCAACGGAGGGGATCTGGCGCGCAGGCGGCGTCGTCGCCGCGGTCTGTCACGGCCCGGCGGCGCTGCTGCAGGCGCGAGACCAGCACGGCGCGCCGC
>JALYRN010000240.1 GCA_030855295.1 Myxococcota bacterium
TCGGTGGTGTCACCCGCGCGGCCCGTGCCGGCGCCCGTGCCGGTCGTGCCGCCGGTGCCGGTGCGGGTGCCGGTCCCGATGTCGTCGTCGTCCTCGCCGAAGCGGCTGGGATCGGTGCGCGGGCCGAACTGGTCTTCTTCGTCGTCGCCGATGCCCGGAGGCGTGCCGGGCTCTCCGACGCTGCTCGGGGTTCCGGGCGTGCTCGGCTCTCGGTCGATGTCGCCCATCGCCTCGTCGCTGCCGGTCGTGCCCGTCGTGCCGGCGCCACCCACGCCGGTCAGGCCCGAGGTTCCGCTGCTTCCGGTGCCGCCGCCCAGGCCCGACGTGTCGCCGGTGCCGGTGCCGCCCGTGCTTCCGAGGTCGTCACCTTCGAGCGTGCCGCCGCCGATGCCGCCGCCGGCCGCGCCGAGGTCCGGCTCGTCGGGCTTGCCCTGGCGCTGCTGCGCCTCCCATTCCTGCTGGGTCGTCGCGCCGGTCGAACCCGGCTCGATGTACTCGCGCTCCTCGTACTGCTCGACGTACTCGCGCTCCTCGTACGCCCCCTCGGTCGGCCGGTCGCACGCGACCACGGTCAGGCCGAGCACGAGCGCACACATCGTGATGGTCTTGTTCATCGTCTCGACTCCTTCGCTCTCGCGTTCGGACCGCGAGACAGCAAGGGACGAGCCGATGTGGAGGTGCGCAGACGGAGCGGCGCGATGCCGCGGGGCGATCCGCGGCACCTCCGAGAATCAGATCAGATCAGAGGCGGCTGCTCGTAGCAGCGTCCGTCGACGCAGAACTCGCCGCCGCAGTCGGCATCGTCGTCACACGTCAGGCGCTCGACGCTCGTGACCCACTGCGCGATGTGGTTGCCGGTCGCGATGTCCTGGAAGGGCAGTCGGAACGCGGGATATGCGGCCTCACGCCCCATCGCGGCCTGCGCCGGGTCGAACGCCGACATCCAGAGCTGCATGCGCGTGTCCTCCGCGAGGCGCAGCCCGAACGCGCGCCGGCTCGACCACGCGAACCAGAACAGATCGCGCCCTCCGTCGCGGTAGGCGGTCGGATCCCACTTCGGCCACGAGTCGGCGAGCCCACCGATGTTGCCGAGCCGCATCGCGACGCCCGTTCCGCTCGAGCTCACGACCCACAGCTCCGCGTCGCGCACGCCCGTGCCGCCCTCTCCTCCCATCGAGTTGGTGTTCGCCGGAGAGCGATTGAACACGACCCACTCGCCATCGGGAGAGAACGCCGGATAGTAGTTGTTGCCGCCGCCGGCGACGAGCGTCGGACCGACCACCCACGACGCGCCGTTCCAGTCGAGGCGGGTGATGCGTCCGTCGGTGATGCCGGGCGCGTCGGCGAGCCCGAACGTCGCCGGAGCGTCGTGCCGCGCGTACACGATGCGCTGTCCGTCGGGCGACCAGTCCGGCATCGACGACGGTCCGCCGCCGAGCCCCTCGAGCACGACGCTGCCGGTCGTGCCGTCGAGGATGCGAAGGCCCGCGAGCGAGCTCGTCACGATCTGCGTCGCGTCGGGGCTGAACGAGGAGAAGTTCGGCTCCTGCGGGAAGCCGCCGAAGCCGCCCGCGGCGCCGCGCGAGAAGATGCGCGCGCGGCTCGCGACGTCGAACACCTGGAACGTCGTGGTGGGGATGTCGGTGCCGACCGCGATGCGCGTTCCGTCGCGCGAGAGCACGTGGCACCCGACGCACATCATCGCGCCGGTGCGCGTCCGATCGAGGAAGGTCTCGGCGCGCGCGCCGCGCACTCCGAACTCGAAGCGATCGATCGTGCCGCCGCCCGCGTTCCAGTAGTAGAGGCCGCCGGTGATGTCCTCTTCGGCGACCGTGATCGTGCGCTCCGCCGTCTCGCCGAGGCGCCCGCCGTCGTCGACGCCGCGCATGCGATACGTGATCGCGCCCTGGCCGCGCGCGGCGGTCGCGATCGACTCCCAGACGTCGCGATCGGGCGTGTAGATGCAGCCACCGCCGACGGCCTCGGGGCAGCCGAAGTAGATGCGCAGCTCGACCGCGGGGCTGCTGACGTGCAGCTCGAACAGCGTCGAGCCCGCCGTGCGGTAGTGGATCTCGAGCTCGCCGAGGTTCGGCGGGACCATGGTGGCGTCCTCCGGATACACGATCTCCGGTGCGCGCGACGCGTCGGGCGTGCCGCCGAAGCGCGTCGGCGCGTCGGCCGGCGTGCCCGGCGTGATGATCGTGCGCTCGAGCCGCAGCGTCAGCGAGGTCGTGCCCTCGAGCGTCGCCATGCTCGCGCGGATGTTGGTGCGGCCGCCGCGATCGGAGGCCGAGATGAAGCGCGCGCCGGTGAACGTGCCGAGCGCCTCCACGGTCGAGCTCCACGTCACCTCGGCGGTCACGTCGCGCTCCGAGCCGTCGGCCGCGCGGAGGAACGCGCGATAGTCGACCGCGACGGGCGTGCCCTCGGAGATGGTCTCGACGTGGTCGGCCGGCTCGATGCGGAGGCCGGCGCCAGGCGTCGTGCTGCCATCGCTGCCGGGGCCCCCGTCGCCGCCCGGCGGAACGGTGCGGCCGCCCTCGGTGCACCCGGCGATGCCGGCGAGGACGACGCATGCGAACGACAGCGCGAGCGAGCGGAAAGACTTCATCACGACCTCGGGTGGGACAGCAGGAGGATCGCGCGAGCCGCGCGCTTCGAGCGAGCGAGCCGCACGTGAGCGAGACCGATGCTATCTGCCGCGGCCACGAGATCGGCCGCGCTCGTGCGCGTTTGCACACGGCCCTTCGCGCCGTGCGCTGGCCGACGGGCCCCCGAGCCGTGACCACGCGGTCGCGAATTGTGAGCGGCTCAGTCCGCGATCGCGCCCGTGCCCGCGCGCGGCGACGCGCCGTCTTCCTCGACGCGGACGCGCGGGAGGTACTTGCCGCCCTCGTAGTCGCGCAGCCACGCGACCAGCCGCTCGCGCACCTGGCAGCGCAGGTCCCACTGGTTGCCCGCGTGCTCTGCGGAGATCAGAGCGCGCACCTCGATCGTGCGGTCCTTCGCGTCGGTCACGACGATGCCCTTGGCGCGTCCGTCCCAGAGCGGATTGCCCTCGAGGATGCGCGCGAGCTCGGCGCGGCACGCATCGATCGGCAGTCGATGATCGGCGTGGAAGAAGATCGTCCCGAGCAGCTCCGAGGAGCTCTTCGTCCAGTTCTGGAAGGGCTGATCGAGGAAGCGCGTCATCGGCACGATCAGGCGCCGCTCGTCCCAGATCTTCACGACGACGTACGTGAGGTTGATCTCCTCGATCGTCCCCCACTCGTTCTCGATGATCACGGTGTCGCCCATGCGGATCGGCTGCGTGATCGAGAGCTGGATCCCGGCGAGCAGCGTCGCGATCGAGCGCTGCGCGGCGAGACCGATCACGATCCCTGCCATGCCCGCCGACGCGAGCATCGAGATGCCGACGCTCCGCACCACCTCGAACTGCGTCAGCATCAGCGCGGCGGCGACGATCCCGATCACGATCGAGATCACGCGCCGGAGCACGAGCACCTGTGTCTTCAGGCCCCGCAGCCGCAGTTGCGCGTCGCGCTCTCCCGCGTTCTGCTGCGCCGCGCGCTGCTCCAGCAGATATCCGCCGAAGTACACGAACCGCACCGCCATCCACCCGACCGCCCCGATCAGCGTGATCTGCAGCAGGTGATCGATCAGCTCCTGCGCCGGCGCCGCGAGCCGCAGAGGCTCGATCAGCAGCCACGCCAGCATCACCGCGAGCACGAAGCGCGTCGGGCCGCGCAGCGTGCGGAAGAGCTCGTCGTCCCAGGTCGTGCTCGTGCGGGCCGCCACGCGCGTCCCGAGGCGCAGCACCACCCAGGCGATCGCGCGACCCAGCAGCAGCGCGAGCACGAGTGCGATCACCAGCCCGTTGAGCTGCCACGCCTCGAACTCCCAGAAGCGCACGCGGCCGACCGACGCCGGCAGCATCCGCTCGATCCATCCGGGCCCGTGCTCCCGATAGAGCTCGGGCACCTGCGACACGATCGCGCTCGAGATCACCCACACGATCGCGCCGTCGCGATCGTGCACCGACTCGAGCAACAGCGGGACCGGCGTCTCGAGCGGAGGCGCCGGGCTGACCTCGAGGCGCACGCCCGCCTCGGTGGCGAGCTCGTCGGGGACGGCGTCGATGTCGATCCAGTGCACGCGATCGAGCACCTGCTTGAGCTGCCGGGCGAGCTCCTCGCCGCGCGCGCGCTGCTCGCGCTCGGAGAGGTGCGTGAGCTCGAGCGCATAGCGCGCGCTCGCGTCGTCGCCCTCGCGCTCCGCCTCGAGGAACGATCTCAGCAGCCGGCGTGGCGTCGAGCGATCGAAGCCGGTGGGCGCGGGCTCGAGGCCGGGCTGCGGATCCGCCGATGCGCGTCCGGCGCCGAGCAGCATGATTCCCGCGAGCGCGAAGCCCCACAGCGCGCGCGAGAGACGGTGTCCGCCCGCAGGCGCGCGTCCGATCGTTTGAGGTGCAACCATCTGGACCGCGCACCTTGGCACGTGCCGCGACGCGATCGCAACCGCGCGCTGCTCGCCGTACAGGCACCCCGCGCATCCGCCACGCACACACGCCGACCTGGTGGGCTCGTCCGTGAATGAGAGCACGCTATGATGCGTCCGATGCGCTCGGTGGGCTCTCTTCGCGCTTCCGCATCTCTCTCCGCGCTCGTGCTCGCGCTCGCGCTCGCGCTCGCGCTGTCGCCGGCCTCGGCACAGCGGGCGGGCACGCAGCAGGGCGATGGGCCGGTCGTCGACGCGACCCTCGACGCGATGCGCGGCGGGCAGCGCTCGCTGGCCGCGGAGCGAGGCCGGCGGGTGATCGTCCTCTTCTACGAAGATCGTCCGCACGTCGAGGACAACGACGTGCTCAAGGGCGAGCTGAACCGCTTCCTGCGCGACAACCACCTCGAGGAGCGCCTCGTGCTCTACGGCGTCGCGAACCTCGCGGACGTCGGCGCGGTGCCGCAGGCGTTCGTACGCGAGATGATCCGTCCGCTCGTCGACCGGTGGAACGCGGACATCCTGCTCGACTGGAACGGCGTGATGCGCCGCGCGCCGTTCGACTTCCCGACCGCGGCGGCGGTCGTCGCGATCGTCGACCGCGAGGGTCACATCGTCTTCCGCCACACCGGGCGGGTCGGCGATCCCGAGCGCCGCGCGTTCTACCGCGCCCTCCGCGGCGCGCTCGCGCCCTGAGGCGCCGCCCGCGCGGAGCTGCCCGCTTGCGGCGCGCCCGCGAGCGATCACGATGGGCGCCGCCGTGCCCGAGCTCTCCTTCCGTTCCGCCGTGCCCGCGGATGTCGACGCCGTCGTCGCGCTCGTCGAGAGCGCGTATCGAGGCGACGGCAGCCGAGCCGGCTGGACGACCGAGGCCGATCTCCTCGACGGTCAGCGCACCGATCGCGACGAGGTCCGCGCGCTGATCGAGGGTCCGCGGAGCCGCCTCGTGCTCGCCGAGCGAGAGGGCGCGATCGTCGGGTCGGTGGTGGTGCGCGACGAGCCCGAGAGCGCGTACCTCGGGATGCTCTCGGTGCGCCCGAGCCTGCAGACCGCGGGGGTCGGCAGGGCGCTGGTCGAGGAGGCCGAGCGCATCGCGGCGAGCGAGCTCGGCGCGAGCGTGATGCGCATGACCGTGATCGCGCAGCGCGAGGAGCTGATCGCCTGGTACGAGCGCCGCGGCTACGCCCTCACCGGCGAGCGCGAGCCCTTTCCGTACGGCGATCCGCGCTTCGGCCGGCCGCGCCGCGAGGACCTCGTGTTCCTCGTGATGCGGAAGCGCCTCGCGCCTCGGTGAGGGCGCTCAGGAAAGGTCGGTCGGACCGGCCTTCGGCGGCGCCGATGCGGGCTCGGGGCTCGGCGGCACCGTGCCGATCGCCGGGGGCGCAGGCCCGAGGAGGATCGCGATCCAGGCGAGGTCCTCGCTGTTGGTGAGGAGGATCTTCAGGATCATCGTGAGCGGGACCGCGAGCACCGCGCCGAGCGGGCCGAGGAGCCAGCCCCAGAACAAGACGGAGATCACGATGATCAGCGGCGACAGGCCGAGCGCGCGACCCATGATCCGAGGCTCGAGGAAGTTGCCGATCGTGAAGTTCACCGCGAGGTAGCCAAGCGCGATCACGAGCGCGGTCGCCGGCCCGAGCTCGATCCACGCCACCGCGATCGGAGGCACCGCCGCGATCATGCTGCCGACCGTCGGGATGTAGTTGAGCGCGAAGGCGAGCAGGCCCCAGAGCATCGGGAAGTCGACGCCGAAGAGCCAGCACCATGCCCCCGCGAGCAGGCCGGTGGCCGCGCTCGTCGCGGTCTTGACCGCGAGGTACTTCTCGATCTCGTAGGCCGCGCTCGTCAGACGCTCGAGCTCCTCGCTCGACGCGACGACGTGCGCGAGCTTGCGCTTCAGCGCGCCGCCCTCGAACAGCATGAACAGCAGCACGATCAGCACCAGCGCGGCGTTCGAGAGCAGCCCTGCGAACCCTCGGAAGAACGCGCCGACCAGTTCGAGGAGATTGCCCGGATCGAGCACGGTCGCGAGGTCCTGCTCGGAGATCCCCCACGCCGCGAGGGACGCGGTCGACTCCGCGACGGCGCGATCGAGCTGCACCTCGTACTGTGGCAGCCGCTCGAAGAAGGGGCCGAGCGAGCCCCCGACCAGCAGCGCGAGCACCGCGAACAGCGCGATCGCGACCAGGAGCGCCGCGAGCACCGCGAGGCCCAGCGGCGCGCCGGCCCGCCGCAGCGCGGTCACGAGCGGCGACGTGACGGTCGCCAGGAAGCCGGCGAGGAGCACCGGCAGGAGCACCGGCGCGGCGAGGTGCATCCCCACGAACACCACGACCAGCCCCGCGAGGAGCAACACCGCGTTCTCACCGCGCCCCGGCGACACCTGCTGAACCTAAACCATCCGCGCGACGAACGGTCCGCTGCCGCGCCGCGGGCGAGGAATTCTCCACCCGTTATCGCGTAGCATCCGGCCGACATGACGCCCCGCGACCAATTCACGCAAGAACAGATTGCCTCTCTGCTCCAGCCCGGCGAGCAGATCCGCAACATGGCGTTCGTGCTCAAGCAGCCGGCCATGTGGATCCAGATGCTGCTCTACATGTGCTGCGGCTGGATCCTGATCCTGTTCCTGACGAAGTACTACTACGCGGCGCTGACCGATCGCCGGCTGATCCTCGTGCAGACCGGCATGGGGTTCTTCAGCCCGAAGATGGAGAACCGCGCGGTCACCACGATCGACCTGGCGAACGTCCAGTCGGTCACGACCGGCGGCTTCCTCAACAATCGCTCGTTCACCTTCGTGATGGCCGACGGGACGAAGGACGAGTACCGCTTCGCGCCGTGGTCGAAGATGATGAGCGGACAGGGTCGCTGGCTCGAAGAGATCAAGACGATCCGCGGCTGATCCCCAGCAGGAGTGCTCGCCCCGGAGGCGCGGACGGGAGCGCGCGCAGCGCGCGGACGGAAGCGACCGGAGCGGGCGAGCCGATCGAGAGGCGGGGCTGATCGAGATGACGCGCGCGCTCGCGGAGGGACTGCGGGAGGACGGCGGCGTCGTCCGGTGCTGGTGGCCGGGAGACGACGCCGCGTACTGCGACTACCACGATCGCGAGTGGGGTCGGCCGGTCGCCGACGACGCTCGCGTGTTCGAGAAGATCGTGCTCGAGGGGTTCCAGTCGGGCCTCTCGTGGCGAACGATCCTCCACAAGCGCGCGCGCTTCCGCGAAGTGTTCGAGGGCTTCGATCCCGCGCGCGTCGCGCGCTTCGGCGAGCGCGACGTGGAGCGCCTCCTCGGCGATGCGGGGATCATCCGACATCGCGGCAAGATCGAGGCGGCGATCGCGAACGCGCGCGCCACGCTCGCGCTGATCGAGGCCGAGGGCTCGCTCTCGGGCTTCGTCTGGTCGTACGCGCCGCCGGCGTCCGAGCGCCCGACGCGCTTCGACCATGCGACGATCCGTGC
The DNA here is from genome assembly GCA_030855295.1 of Myxococcota bacterium. GTDB lineage: Bacteria > Myxococcota_A > Polyangia > Polyangiales > Sandaracinaceae > Sandaracinus. Next base: position 7,961 of record JALYRN010000240.1, read on the forward strand.
GATGGCGACCGCACCCGCGAGCGAGCGCCTCTCGAAGGCGCTGCGCGCGCGCGGCTTCCGCTTCTTCGGCCCGACCACCTGCTACGCGATGATGCAGGCGATCGGTCTCGTGAACGATCATCTCGAGGGCTGCGCCGTGCGCGCCGACGTCGAGCTCGAGCGCGCGCGCTTCATCGCTGCGCGTACACCGGCGGCCGGCCGACGATCCTGACGCACTCGACGAGGCTCTCGCTGGCGCACAGCACGCGCAGCCCGCGCTCGGGATCGACCGCGTAGGGCACGTGCCGGCACCCGCCGGGCGCGCACTCGACGACCCACTCGTAGTGCGGACCTCGGTCGCGCCATTCGTCCACCGCGCGACGATCATCGACGACCGCGAGCGCGCGCGCACGCCGGGCGTCGGAGCGCGCCTGGGGGTCCGCGGGCGGATCGATGGTGGCGTCGGTCGCCGCGAGCGCGGGCCGAGACCACGACGGCGCACGGACCTCCTCGTGCACCCTCCAGTCGCAGTCGGTGGCGAAGACGCGGGGGGGCGGCGGCGGTTCCACGATCGCCCCCCAGC
>JALYRN010001100.1 GCA_030855295.1 Myxococcota bacterium
CGCCCTCGTCCGTGCACCGCTCGCCCGCGCCGCAGGCGGGATTGCACGCCGACACGCACTCGCCGCGCACGCATGCGAACCCGCTCCGGCACGCCGGCTCGCAGGTCGCGCCGGCGTCGGTCGCGGGTGTGCCGGCGTCGCAGCCGGCGACGACGAGGAGCGGGATCGCGAGGAGAAGATAGGTGGCACGCATGGCGCCCATCCTACGCGGCCCGGGCACCGGCGATCCCCCGCACCCGCAGCACGCGCTGCCGCCCGGCAGGTGAGACCCGCGCCGGGCCGCGAGGAGCGAGCAATCGAGAGCCTCAGTCTCAGTCTCACCGGCGCGGCAGACCCGCGGCGACGCACGCGGAGATATCCGGTGCGCGCCCGTCCCAGCGTGGCAGGAGCGTCTCGTCGTCGATCGACGTTCCCGCGGAGACGAGCCGTGCGCCCGTGACGAGGCGGAGCGTGTCGGCGGAAGCGCTCGACTCGGGCGCGGGTAGGTCGGGCACGAGCACGCCGTCGGGTCGCCGCACCTCGAGGCCGCCCGCATCGGAGCGCACGATCGAGAAGCCGCCCTCGTGCACGAGCCGATGATGCGCCGGACAGAGCAACACGAGATTGCTCATCGTGGTCGCTCCGCCGTGCGCCCAGTGCTCGAGATGATGCGCGTCGAGCCACCAGTGGTTCGTGCAGCCCGGAAAGCGACACCCGCGATCTCTCAGCTGCAACGCGCGCCGTCGCGAGCCGCTGACCACGCGCGTTCGCGCTCCGATCTCCACCACGTTCCCAGAATCGTCGGTGCGAATCCCGAGCAGCGTCGCGTCGCACGACACCCGACGAAACGTCTCCGCGGGAACGCGCGCTCCATCGTCGAGCGTCGCGGTGAGCGCGCCGGAAGCATCAGCGAGCACGTCCGGCTGCAGATGCACGACGACCTGCGCGCGCTCGGCACCACAGCGGTGCTGCTCCTGCGTGCCGCCGCGTGCGCCGGCGACGAATGCATCCGCGATGCGCACCAGCGCGTCCGCGCGATCGATCGAGACGCCTTCACCGCCCAGCCCACGCGCGAGCTCGATCGCGTTCGACACCAGCGCGGCCTCGTCGGGATGGAGCTGCGCCTCGATGCGGACCATTCCGTCGTCCGTGGTGCGCTCGCGCAACCAGCGCTCGGGTTCTTCGTGCATCTCGACGATCTCGCCGCGCTCGTCCCGCACCACGCGCCGGATCCCGCGGCAGATGATCTCCAGATGCGCCGCGGTCGCATGCAGCGCCATATCGAGCAGCGCGGCCTCGTTGGATGCGTCGGCCACGCGCGTCAGCGCGCGCACCTTCGAGTACGAGAGCCGCGCCGCGCGGAACGCCTCGTCGATCGCCGCGAGCTTCCCCAGCGCACGAGCGACCCGGATCTTCTCGCGGGCCGCCCCGGGCGCGAGCCCGATGCGCCAGCTCAGCCACCCGGCGAACGAACGCGCGCCGTGGAGCGCCCAGATGCCGGTCGGCTCGAGGTCACGAATCAACGAGAGCTGACGATGCGTCGCCGCCTCGAGATGCGCCGACAGCTCAGCGAGCTCCGACTCCAACGCTTCGACCACAGCCGGTATCGCCCCGAACATCCGCATGAGCACCAGTCGCAACTGGCACTCTTCAACTGACGCGATCGAGGCACGATCTCGAGCCTACGCGGCCCGCGTACAGCCCCCGCGCGGACGCTGCCGTGAGGAGCATGCGAGCGAGCACGGCGTCGTGGTCGCGCACCGGCGTCAAGAGGATGCGCCTCGATCACGAGGCGACAGCGCGCGCGCACGGTAGGATGCCGAAGTGATGGACCCCGGGATGGTCGATGAGCGGTGACGGCATCGCACGGCGCGTGCGGCTGCTGGGGGTCCTCGGGATCGCCGTGGGTTGTGCGCTGCCGAGCGCCCGGATCGCCTGGGCCCTGAACAACGCGGTCAACATCTCCGAGGGTGAGCGTCTGCCGGACGTTCCTCCTTCACTGCTCGCGGCGCTGTGCTCCGCCGTGATCGCGGGCGTCCTCGTGGCGCGGGTGCTCGGCGGGCCGCGTGGTCTGCGCTCGCTGTGGGTCGGCGCGCCTCTGGCGGCCGTGTCGAACGCGGCGGCGGCGTTCATCGCGACTGCGATCGAGCACCCACAGGCTTCGGGCGCCGCATGGGTGGCAGTTCCGTTCGCGGGTCTCGTCGTCGCGTTGGTCACCAGCCCACTCTCGATGGCGCTGGGTGCCGCTTTCGGGCTCGCGATCGTGGGGCCGCTCGCCGCGTTCGACCGGATCGCGAGCGCCCGCAGCCGGCTGTCGGTCGGCGAGGACGGCTCCCTGGTCATCGCGTGGTGCGCGGAGAGGCGGTCGGTCTCGTCGCGCTCGACCTACCCGACGGCGACCACGTCCTGATGCAGACGGTCGAGGTCGCCGACGGTCCCTACCGCACGACGACGGCCGAGCGAGCGATCGCATCGGTGCGCGTCGCGAACGCGAAGGGCTGAGCTCGCCGCCGCTCGCGATGAGCAAGAGCGCCAGGGGCGCGCTCGCCGATCAGCGCGACGCGACGACGGCGCGGGCGGCGGCGCGGGTGAGCCAGAGCTGGGCGGCGC
>JALYRN010001101.1 GCA_030855295.1 Myxococcota bacterium
CGTAGCGCAGCGGACGCCCGAGCGCGTGCGCGAGCGTCTCCGCGACGTCGCATCCCGTCAGCGCGCGCGGCCCCGACACCACGTACGTGCAGCCCTCGTGGCCGGCGTCGAGCAGCGCGTGCATCGCGACCGCCGCGACGTCGCGGCAGTCGACCCAGGACACCGCCGCGTCACCGAGCGGGAGCCGGATCGCGTCGCCTCTCATCGTCCACTCGACCAGCTCTGCGAGCGACTGCATGTACGCGGTCGGCCGCAGCAGCGTCCAGGCGATCCCCGACGCGCGCAGCGCGTCCTCGGCGTCCTGATGCTCCGGCGCCGCGCCTCCGCCCGCGCCCAGCGCATCCGCCCCCAGCGCATCCGGCCCGAGCGCATCCGGCCCGAGCGCAGAGCCCATCACGATCCGCCTCACGCCCGCACGATGCGCCGCTGCGATCGCGTGCGGCTCCAGCGACGGATCGATCCCGTGCAGGAACACGCGCTCGACGCCCGTCAGCGCCGCCTCGATCGAGAACGGATCCCACACGTTCGCGGAGACCGGCTCCGCGTGGGAGCCGAGCATCCGTCGGGTGCGCTCGGGATCTCGCGTCAGCACGCGGAATCGCCGGTCGGCCCCCGCGAGCAGCCGCGCGAGCGCGCTCCCGGTGCGACCACTTCCGCCGATCAGCGCGATCTGCGGCGCCTCGCTCCGCTCTCCCTGCAGGTGCATTCGAGCTCGCTCCTTCCGCGGACACACGACGGACGTCGATCGCCACACAGCTACCTAGTGACCGTGCGCGCGACGCACAAACGAAGCGCGGCGAGCACTCCCGCCTCACTCACATCCCGGTCGGATACGTCTCCGGCGCGTCCGCCGTCTCCCATCCCGCGATGCGATCGAGCGGCTCGACCGCGCGCGTCTCGTCGCGATGGATCACGGCGTCGAACTGATCGGCCAGGCGGCACGAGAAGTAGTGGCTCTGCCGCTCGGTCTCAGGCCGGTAGATGACGCCGATCGCGCGCTCCAGACGCGACGCGCGCAGCGCCTGCGTCACCTCTCCGCCGCCGCGCAGCACCAGCAGGAAACGCGCAATCCCGGCGTCGTGGAAGAGCCGCTCGTAGCTGCCCTCGAGCGACGGCCGCACGCGCATGCACTCGACGTCGCCGCCCCAGTCGCGCGCGGCGGCGACGGTGCCGGTGTGCGTCGTCATCCCGATCAGCACCGCGCGCTCACCATGGCGCTCGCGCGCGAGCTGACCGAGGTTGTGCTCGCCGAGGCGGCCCATGTGCGTCGCGCGGGCGTCACCGAGGTGCGAGTTGTGCGCCCACACGACGATCCGCGCCTCGCGCCCGCGCCGCCGATCGAGGTGCTCGAGCGTCTCGTCGAGCGTCTCGGCCATGTGGCTGTCGCGGAGGTTCCACGACGCGACCGACCCCGAGAACATCGATCGGTAGTAGCCCTCGGCGTTGCGCGCGAGGCGTGCGTTCTGCTCGGCGAAGAACCTATCGTCCTCCGCGAACGTCCCGCCCGCGCTGACCGGCGCGGACTGCGACTGCATCTCGCGCAGCTGCTCGATCACCGCCTCCTCGCACGGCTCGAACCCGCGGCGCTCGGTCGCGTAGCCGTACATCTGCGGCTCGTCGCCGAAGACGTCGAAGCACCCGTACCTCGCTCGCGCGCGCACCGCGGCCTCGGGATCGTGCTCGTCGAGATACGCGATCACCGCGCCCATCGACCGGTGCAGGCTGTAGAGATCGAGCCCGTAGAACCCCGCGCGTTCGCCGGGCTCGAGCGCGTCGTTGCGCGCGCGCAGCCACTCGGCGAACTCGCGCACCACCGTGTTGCGCCACATCCAGCGCGGAAAGCGCTCGAAGTCCCCGAGCGCCGCGTCGGCGCTCCGATCGAAGTCGTCGCCGCGCAGGAACCGGTGGAGCCGCCACGCGTCGGGCCAGTCGGCCTCGGCGGCGACGTCGGTGAAGCCCTGCTCCTCGAGGAGCCATCGCGTCATCCGCGCGCGCTCTGCGTAGAACTCCTCCGTCCCGTGCGAGGCCTCGCCGATCAGCACCACGCGCGCGCCCTGCACCAGCGGCGCGATCGCCGCGAAGTCGTCGTCCGTGCCGGCCATCGGCTGCGCTTGCGCGCGGACCAGCGAGATCGTGGGCTCGTCCGCGGAGCGCGACGACGCCTGCCGTGCGCCCCGGCCGCCGGTCGTCGTCGCCGTGTCCGCCAGCAGCTCGCGTACCTCTTCGTCCTCGGTCGGCTCGAACTGCACGTACCACTCGCCGACGGCGCGGAACGATCGGGGCCTGATCGCGCACACGACCTCGTCCGCGACGATCGCCATCGCATCGAGCGCGGTGTCGGAGCCCACCGGCACCGCGACCGTGATGCGCTCGGGGCCGAGCTCACGCAGCGCGGCGACCGCGGCGCGCATCGTCGCGCCGGTCGCGAGCCCGTCGTCGACCACGATCACGCGACGACCGGCGACCTCGATCGGCGGGCGATCTCCGCGGTACTCGCGCTCGCGGCGCGCCAGCTCGCGGCGCTCGCGCGCGGTCACCTCCTCGAGATCCTCGCGGCTCACCCGCGCCAGCGTGAGCACCTCTTCGT
>JALYRN010000241.1 GCA_030855295.1 Myxococcota bacterium
ACGGAGGCGGCGGCGGCGCCGACGGAATCGCCGGCTGGCTCGGCACGCGAGGCCGCGGCACCGCGCCGGGAGTCGGCTGCTCGTTGGGGATGGAGCGCTGCCCCGTCGGCTCCGGGGCCGCCCCGGTGCGCGCACCGTAATTCCGAGAGCGCGCGTACTGCCGCATCGCCTCGTTGATCAGATAGTCGACGGAGCACTCCAGCTCGCCGCTCATCTGCTCGAAGATTTCCCAGAGGTAGTCCCGGCACTGGAACTGCCGCAGGGTCTTCTTGTTCTGATCGTTCATCGTCGTCGTTCCTCAGCCCGACGCCCCACCCGCCGCAGCACCGCCTGCAGCATCGCCGCCCGCAGCACCGCCGCCCGCAGCACCGCCGCCCGCAGCACCACCGCCCGCAGCACCGCTCATGCGCTCGCGGATCGCGCTGACGACGTCAGTCGCGATCGTCCCGATCGTCGCGTGCTCTTCCCAGTGCTCGCCTCGCGTCGGCGTCGGATCGCTCGCCATCGCCTGGATGCGCGCGAGGTGGCTCTCCGTGCCCTGACGCTGGAAGTAGTAGAGCGCGATCGCGCGGTTCCACCAGTTCGGCGACGCGAGCTGCGCGAGCATCAGCGAGTCGGGCGCGGGGCGCATCGCCGCGAGCCGCGTCGCGTAGCCCGCCAGCTCTTCGCGCGCGTACTGCACGTCGCGACCGCCGGGCAGCCGGGTCAGCCACTCCGCGACCACATCGGGCCCACCGAGCGTCAGGATCAGGACGCCGACGCGCCAGCGCTGACGCCACTGCGCGCTGTCGGCGCTCGTCGCCATCGGCCACAGCTGCGGGATCGCCTCGCGCGCGCGGCTGTCGGCGATGCGGTCGAACGCGTAGTCGCGCACCCGCGTCGGCGTCTGCTGATCGATCGCGAGCGCGAGCAGCGGCGCGTTCTGGTCGGCGCGCACGTGCCCTTCCATCGCCTGGAGCGCGACGACGCGGCGATCCTCGTTGGTGCCCGCGGTCGCCATCTCGAGCAGACGGTTCGACACGCTCGGCTGCTCCGCGAGGTGGTGCATCGCGGGCAGCGCGCCCTGCGTGATGAACTGCTCGCGGTTGAGCTCGACGGCCGCCTGCACGCGCGCCTCGTCGACCGTTCCGCCGCCCGACGCCAGCTGCGTGCGAACGCGCGTCGCGAGCCACTCGCCGAACTCCGGGCTCTCCATCTCGCGCTCGATCGCGACCAGGCGCTCGGCCGCGCGCTGCTTGGTCTCCGCGGTCCCGAGCGTCGAGATCAGCTGCGCGATCTTCACGAGCGCCTGCTGCGGGATGCGCGCGCTCATCGCCTCGACGAGGCGCTGCGCGCCCGGCGCGCCGAGCTGCTGGACGACCTGCTCCGCGCTGAAGTTGCCCGCGAGGCTGCGCCCGTTGAAGTCCTCGACGAACCAGCCGACGACGCCGTCGGTGAGCTGCGACTGCTGCTCGGGGCTCGCGTACTGCAGCACGAGGAACGCGGCGTCCTTCGCGCGCACCTGCAGCGCGGGGGGCGGCCCCTCTTCGGCCTGCGGCTGTCCCTCGCCGCGCATCAGCGCGAGGAGACCAGGCGTCATGCCGTCGACGATGCGCCGTCGCGTCTCGACCGCCTCGATGTTCCGCAGCGCGGTCTGCAGCTCCGTGACGCCCTCGACGTCCTGCCGGGGCTCCATCCGCACGAGCGCGAGGCCCGCGTGCACCCGCAGGTCGTCCGCGTACTTGTCCGCCCGGAGGACCGCCACGATCTTCCCGGGACCGCGCACGGTGCCCGTCCAGGTGTCGATGTCCTCCGCCGTCACGGCGCACGCCACCAGCGCGAGCGCAGCGAGCACGGCGGGCAGACGAACGGCCACGGAACGGAGCATCGCCAGCGGGCGAGCGGACGAACGGACGGCACGGGTCGATCGGTTAAGGCGCATGGATCCTCGTGGGTGGATGCCGCCACGGCATCCGGCCGGAGCCGCGATGGGGGGCTCCGCCGCGTGCGTCACACCAGCCGGTTCGCGTACCTCGGCCTGGCGATGGGTGTCGATAGTAAAGAGGAATCCCTGGGTGGATCAAGGCCGCGAGCAAGTCGTTCCGGTGGGACATGTTGCCACAGTCTCGAGCGCCTGATCAGATGCTCCCCCTCCGGTCGTCCCGGGTGGGCTTGCCGCGCTCGTGCTTGTCCGCGATGCGGCGGCCCAGGACCAGCGCGCGCTCCAGCTCGGTGCGCTGGTCGCGATAGAACGCCCGCAGGAACGTCGCCGGGGTGCGGCGCGGCTCGTCTCCGTCCCAGCCGATGCGCTGCGCGATCGTCTGCGCGACCACCTGCAGATCGCCCTCGTCGGCCTTGTCGGCCTCGAACGAGCGCAGCAGCCCCGCGAGCGTCTCGAGCTCGTGCTCGCCGTACACCGCCAGCTGCTCCCGCGTGAAGCGCAGCCGCGCGCCGCGGGTGCCGCGCGCCTCGTCCCGCATCAGCACCGTCTTGGGCACGCGCACCACGACCGTACCGGCCACGAGATCGCCGGCGCGCGTCCGCTCGCGCGTGATCACCGGCAGCATCGCGACCACCAGGATCCAGGCGATCGCGGGATACGCGAGCCACCCCGGCGCGCGACCGATCGCAGCCTCGGGCGCGAGCAGCAGCGCGAGCGGCAGCAGCACCTCGAGATCGCGCATCACGTTGCGCGCGACGATCGCGTCGAGCCCCAGCTGCGCTCCGTCGCGCGACACCACGCGCAGCCCGAGCACGCGCTTGCCCGGCGTCGAGCCCTGGAAGCGCGTCTCGAAGAACAGGAAGTACCCGTGGCGGATGAAGAACGCGCCCAGGATGATGAGCGCGATCACGTGCTCGCTCGCGGTCGCGGCCGTGATCAAGAGCCCGATGATCACGAAGAAGAGCAGGATCAGCTGGCTCAGCACGACGTCGAGCGCGTACGCGATCGCGCGCTCTCCGACGGTCGCGAGCGAGAGCTCGAGCTCGGTGCCCTCGGGCGCGAGCAGCCGCACCGTGCGATCCCCGCGTCGCAGCGCTGCCTCGGTCACGCGCGTCCTCCGCCGCCGCTCGCAGGCGGGCTGGGCGCAGCGTCGCTCGTGCGCCGGCCCCCCAGCGTGATCCACGCGACCAGCCACGCGAGGTTGAACGCCGCGACCGCAAAGCGCAGCCAGTCGCTCGTCACCAGCTGCCGGAACACGCCCTCGATGATGCCGGCGATCAGGAACAGCACGATCGCGCCGGCGATCACGACCGCGCCCCGCCGGCCGGCGTCGACCATCGCGTCGCGCACCGTGCGCGCGCCGGGGGCGAGGACGGCGCGTCCGAGCGCGAGGCCGGCGCCGCCGCAGAGCAGGATGGCGCCGATCTCCGGCACGCCGTGCGGCAGCAGCCAGCCGAGGAGCGGGATCAGCAGGCCCCGCTCGTCGTAGAGCGCCATGAACCCGCCGAGCATCAGCCCGTTGGTGAACACGAGGAGCGACGTCGGCACGCCCGCGGCGAAGCCGAGCGCGAACGCGATCAGGCCGATGCCCGCGTTGTGGCTGAAGAGCGACGTCGCGAAGATCGACAGCCCGGAGTCCTGCACCTCGTAGAGGCCGCTGCGCAGGAAGTCGGTGCTCGCGCCCGGCGTGCGCCCGCCCGCGAGACCTCCGTCGACGAACGCGAAGTACCACTCCGAGTCGAAGCGCGTCATCAGGTAGGCGACGAGCACGCCGAGCGCGAAGATCGCGGTCGCCAGCCCGAGCTCGGACAGCACCGAGCGCACCGCCTGCGGGAAGCGCTCGAAGAAGAAGCGTCGCAGCGGCGCGCGCTCGGGGCGGCGCGACGTGTAGACCGCGAGGTACGCGCGGCTGACGAGCGACTCGAGGTAGAGCACGAGCGCGCGATCGAGCGCGGTCTTGCGCGCGACGTTGAGGCTCGAGACCGCGCTGCGATAGAGCATCGGCAGGCGGTGCAGCTCTTCTTCCGAGAGGCGACGCAGACCGCGCTTCAGCACGCGCTCGAGCATCTCCTCGAGCTCGCTCCATTCGGCCTCGCGCTCCGAGCGGAAGCGCACCGAGCGCGGCTCGACGCGCATCGGATCCGAGGGGCGGCCGGGATCGGACGCGCGCGACGCGTCGAGGGGCGAGGCGACGGGCTGCGTCATCCGATCAGCCCTCGCGACTTGATCTTCACGTAGCGCTCGACGAGATCGGCGGCGACCGCGCCGGGGCGCGAGTGCACGACGTGCACGCCGAGGCGCGGCAGGCGCGCGAGCACGAGATGGCGTCGCTGCGCGAGGTTCGAGGCGACGACCGCGGCCGCCAGATCGGAGGCGTCCTCGGGGAGCGTCGCCATCGGCTCCTCGAGCAGCGGATCGTCGAGCGCGACGAACACGATCACGTGCCGGTGCGCGAGCTGTCCGAGCGCGTCGACCATCAGCTCGGCGGTGGTCGCGTCGGTGAACTCGGTGAACACCACGACCATCGAGCGCCGGTTCACGCGGCGCAGCAGATCGTGCAGGCCGAGCACGTGGTTGGTCTCGTCGGTCTCGGCGCGCAGCGACGCGCAGGTCTGCCGGATGCGCGCGAACTGCCCGACGCCCGAGCGCGGCGGCACCCACGCGCGCGGCTCGCCGCCGTAGGCGTGGAAGCCGACGAGATCGCCGCCGCGCAGCGCCGCCTTGCCGAGCACGAGCGCGGTGTGCACCGCGTGATCGAGGCGCTCCATCCCCTCGATCGGATCGCGCATCGCGCGGCCGACGTCGACCGAGAGCACGATGCGCTGGCGTCGCTCGACGTGATAGCGGCGCACGCGCAGCTGCTGGTGCCGGGCCGACGCCTTCCAGTCGACGGCGCCGAGATCCATCCCGAGCGTGTACGCCTGCAGCGACTCGAACTCGCCGCCCTCGCCCGTCCACTTCTCGCGCTTGAGCCCGGAGAGCATCGGCTGCGCGCCGAGCAGCTCCATCGTCGTGCGATCGACGCGCTCGACGTCGGGCACGACCGCGATCTTGCCGGCGCCCTCGCTCGACCGCTCGATGCGCGCGACGAGCCCGAGCGGCCCGACCAGGCGCAGCCAGATCTCGCGGAGCGCGCCGGTGCCGCGATGATCGGCGTGGAGCTCGAGCGGCAGCTCGGTCTTGCCGGTGGGGATGCGCACCTCGACGGCGTCGCCCGCGCGGAGCGGCGGCTCGGCGATCGTGCGCAGCGTCCCCGAGATCGCGGCGGGCGCGCGCAGCTCGATCGCCGCCTTCGCCTTCACCAGGCTGCCGACCCCCGCCGAGCCCGGCTTGATCAGCTTCACGTCGAGCCGCGCGCTCCGCAGGAACGCCACGTCGGCCCCGATCGCCGCCCCGATCAGCGCCCACGCGATCGCCGCCGCGATCCACGCCGGCTCCACCGCGAGCGGCAGGATCGCGAGCGGCGCGGTCGCGAGCAGAGCGATCAGCAAGCGCGAGGTGGGGACCACGGGGAGGCGAATGGTAACCCGCGCGCGCCCCCGCGCCCGTGAAGGCGTTCAGGGCGCCAGCGGCGTGTTCGTGTGCGCCCAGCTCTGCGTGTCCATCCGAGGCCCCGGCCGGACGCCGACGTAGATCGCGGCGACGCCCTGCCCGCCGCCGAGCGACGTCTCGGTCGCCAGGTAGTAGACCCCGTTCGGCCCGAGCAGCCCGCCCGCGCCGATCGCGTCGCCGATGCCGCTCGGCCGCGGACACGACCGCGTGACGCTCCCGGCCGCGTCGACGACCTGAAACTCGGTCTCGTCGTGCGTCAGCATTCCGTCGTCGTCGAGCATCGACACGAACGCGCGCCCCGGGACCCAGTGCTCGAGGCCGCTGGTGCTCACCACGAACACGTTCCCAGCCTCGGAAGCGTAGAGCGTGCAGTCACTCCGGATCGCGAACGCGCGACCGGCGAACAGCGGAAACGGCTCTCCGACCGGCTCGAGCGTGTCAGTCGACCACCACTGCATCGGCTGAGTCCCTTCCGGATAGACGTCCTCGAGGACTCCGCAGCTCGGGTGCCGGAACGCCGCAACCGAGCACAGCCAGCGCGAGCACGCATGGGACCATGCTGCGCACGGGCGAGTCCGAGTGCGCACGACGAGCCATTCTGCGCGCGAGCCGTTCGCGCCTCCTTGCGTCTCCCGTGGCGAGCACGGACGGCGTGCTCATCCCCCGCGTTTCGCAGTCGTCGACAGCTGTGCCGAATCAACTCGGGCGAGAAGAAATCGTGCGCGCGTCGTCAGTCGCGGAGGCGCTCGAGCGTCTGTTCGGATGGCCAGAGCACGTGATCGGCAGAAGGAGCTCGTCTTCCGGACCGACGGCGGCAGGCGTCGCGGCGCAGGACGCAAGCCGGTCGGCGACCGTGCCGTCGTCTCGCACGCCGCGCGAGACGACGTGTCCTCCCGAGCGCCGGTGCTGGTCACCCTGAAGATGACGAAGCGCGTCTGGAATCTGCGCACGAAGCGCGCGTTCGCACGACTGCTCCCTGCGTTCCTCGCTGTGTGCGAGCGCTTCGGCCTGCGCCTGGTGCACTACTCGGTGCAGGGCGATCACATCCACCTGATCGTCGAGGCCGAGGACCGACGCGCGCTCGCGCGTGGAATGCAGAGCTTGTGCGTTCGCATCGCGCGCGCGCTGAACGAGATGATGCAGACCAGCGGCGCCGTGTTCGCCGATCGCTACCACCACCGCGTGCTCACGACGCCGCGTCAGGTCCGCGCGGCGCTCGCGTACGTGCTCGGCAACGGTCGTCGGCACGGGCACGCACCGCGCGGGAGCGGTTGGCTCGATCCGTTCTCGTCCGCGCTCGCGTTCGACGGCTGGCGCCGTGGTCCCGACGGACGCGACTCCGCGCGATCGCTCGAGCGCGGCGCGCGCGCGCGTCCGCCGCCCGTCGCGCGACCACGAAGTTGGCTGCTCTCCGTCGGATGGAAGCGCGCCGGCGGGCTGCTCGATCCCGAGCAGCGTCCCGGTCCGCTGCCCGCCTGAGCGTCGAGTCCCGAGCTCTGCGTCGGGGCCGGGGCCGAGCGATCGGCGTTCGCGCCACGATCGTGTCGCGCTGCCTCGCGTCGAGCCGCGGACGGCGCGATCGCCCTCTCACTCGCGCGGCGGCACTCCGGCTGCAAACGACACGGCGCATGAGTGGCAATCAGCGGTGGCGGGGCGTGCTCCTCGATGTCGACGGGACGCTGCTCGACAGCAACGACGCGCACGCGCGCTCGTGGGTCGACGTGCTCGCGGAGGAGGGGCTCAAGGTCGAGTACGAGCGCGTGCGACGGCTGATCGGCAAGGGCGGCGACAAGCTGGTGCCCGAGCTGACCGGGATCGATCCCGAGAGCGATCGCTATCAGGCGATCTCGGATCGTCGCGCCGAGCTCTTCAAGCGCGCATACCTGCCGTCGCTGCGCGCGTTCCCGAGCGCGCGCGAGCTGGTGGAGCGCATGCGCGACGCCGGGCTCTCGCTGACGGTCGCGACCTCGGCGCGCAGCGAGGAGGCCGATGCGCTGCTCGAGATCGGCGGGCTCGCGGACCTGCTCGTCCGCCGCACCTCCGCAGACGATGCCGAGGAGTCGAAGCCCGATCCCGACATCGTGCAGGCCGCGCTGAAGCGCGCGCGGCTCGCCGCCGAGCGCGCGGTGATGCTCGGCGACACGCCCTACGACGTCGAGGCCGCGACCCGCGCGGGCGTCGCGATCATCGCGGTTCGCTGCGGCGGCTGGGACGACGCATCGCTCGAAGGCGCGCTCGCGATCTACGACGATCCCGCAGATCTGCTGGCGCGCTGGGACGAGTCGCCGCTCGCGTCGGCCCGCTGATCGCGCTCACGGGAGCGCGCGGCAGCTCGACATCGCGCAGTGGTGGCAGATGCCGCTGCGCGCGATCGGCGCGCCGGCTCGGTACGTTCCGCCGCGCGCGACGTACGGCGTCTCGACCTGGTGCAGCGTCGCGACGTTCTCGGGGCCGGGCGCGCGCGTCGGGTCGGTGATCTCGGCCCAGCGACGCTCGGTGCGGAGCTCGCGCAGCCCACCGGGTCGCGCGGGGCCGGCGATCCGGGGCGACCCCAGGGTGCGACCGACCGAGTGGCCGCACGCGCCGCGCATCACGTAGATCGCGTACTCCACCTCGTGCAGGCAGTCGGCCGGCTCGACGATCGGAACGAGCGTCTCGAGGCGGCCGTCGTCGTCGACGTCGAGCATGCGCGCGGTGTGCAGCGTCCACGTGCGCTCGCTCGAGCCGGCGTGGTGATCGCGCGGGTGCGCCTCGCGGCTGCGATCCACGATGCGCACCTCGCGCCGCGGCGGGACCTCGCACGGCGTCGCGAACGAAATCGCAGACGGCGGCGACGCGACCCACCCCAGCGCTGCATGCACGCGATCGCTGCCCTGCGCGAGCGATGCATAGCCGCGCGCGCCGTCGGCGCCGTCGAGGTGGACCGTGATCGAGCTCGCGTCCTCCGCGAGCACCTCGACCGCCACGCCGCGCGCCTCGAGCGCCGCGCGCCACGCGGGCCAGACCTGCGCGAGCGCGCCGTCGACTCGGAACGACAC
>JALYRN010000242.1 GCA_030855295.1 Myxococcota bacterium
CCTCGGCGGTCGGCGTCCCCTCGTCACCCGCCGGCTCGGCCGCGCCGTGCACGACCGGCACCGCGTCGGCGGCCGTGTCCTCGGAGCCGGGCGGGAGCACCTCGAGCCGGAGCTGGATGCGTCCCGACGACGCACGCACGCGGTACGCAACCGGCACGCGCGCCTCGAGCTCGATCCGCACGCCGCGCGCGCTCGTGCTCGTGGTCGTGCGCGTGATCAGCGAGGCGCTGCCGTCGAGCGCAGCGCCCGATTCCGGCATCGTTGCGCTCTGCACGTCGACGACGACGATGCGGCCGCCCTCGCGGCTCCGCACCGCGTACGTCGGCACGTCGAACGCTCCGCGGATGACGACATCCGCGCGCTCGCCGTCGCCTCGCACCGAGAGCGCCTCCACGCGTCCCTCGCCTTCCTGCGCGCGCGCAGCGCCCGCGAAGCTCAGCGAAAGAGCGACGATCGCTACTGCCGGAAACAGCCGACGCATGGAGCTCTCCTCGTGTCTCACGGCGCGATCTTCGAACGCGAACCGCGCGCGACGCAAAAAAGCGACGAGCGCGCGTCCGAAGACGCACGCTCTGCGACTCAGTTCCCCATGCCGGTGGAGCACCGGCAGCCAAAGGCATGAGACGTCAGCTGGCGAGGACGGACGCCTGCAAGCACCTCGCGCCGTGAGGCTGGCCCTCAGCGGCACCCGGTGACGAGCACGCACCGCAAGCTACTTCCTGTAGCTGAGGAGCGCGCGCAGGCAGCGGGTGACGATCAGGGCCAGCATCGCGGCGCGCCGCTCCCGGTGGAGAGCCGGCTTCTGCTCACAGAGGCTCGGCGACCTCTTCGTGCAGGGCGAGCACGCGCGTCAGCGGCGGGCGGTTGGGCGCCGTCGGATCGTCACGCGTGACGACGACCTCGCCCGGCCGGATCCGATCGACGCGCCAGTTCAGCGTGATCGGCACCGCGTCCTCGCCGCCCGTCTGCACGACCTCGGGGCGGCCGAGATAGTCACCGCGCCGCACCGTGTGCCCGGTGCCGTCCCGATCGACGAGCATGGCGCTCGGGTTCGCGAGCCCGCTCACGATCGCGATCAGCCGCATCTCGTCGATCGAGGTGCGCGGCATGATCACTTCGCGCTGCACGGGATCGCGCGTCGGCCGCGCGACGAACATCTGCGCGAACCCGCGGAAAGGATCGCGGTTCGTGTCGGCCTCGACGAAGTCCTCGTCCCGGAAGCTCAGCGGCGCGACGCCCGCGTCGGCGATCGCCGCCGGATCGACCTCGGCGACGGCGGGGACCGGCGCGGTACCACCCGCCGCCGGCACGCCACGACCGACGGTGATCTCTTCATCACCGCAGCCGACCGAGAGCAAGGCCATCGCGAGCGCAGTCGCTCCGACACGTACGAGCTGCATCCGCATCATCAGCTCCCCTGCGGCGCAGCCGCCGCGGCCCCGGACTCCGCCTCGGACGGGCGCCGGTACGTCGTCGCCAGCACGCCGACGTCGAGCACGACGTCCTCACCGTTCACGCGCGGCTCACCGAGCTGGATGTTCTCCATGCTGATCGCGCGCTCGAGGCGGCTCACGTTGTAGAAGAAGCGCGACAGCTGGTGATAGCGACCGCTCACCCGCAGCGCGACCGGCAGCTTCACGAAGTGCGTGTCCGGCTCCTCGGGCCGCGGCTCGACGAGCCGGATCGACAGGCCGCTCGTCTCCGCGATCCGGTTCAGATCCTGGAGGAACGAAGCCATCTCCGCGTCCTCGGGCAGCACCCGCATGTTCGCGCGATCCAGGCCCTCGCGCGCCGCGAGCTCCTCGCGCAGGCGGATGTACTCGCGCTGGCGCGCCTCCGCTTCCGTCATCTGGTTCTGCAGCCGCAGGTAGCTCGACTGCTCGGCGGCGATCGCCTCCTCGAGCGGGCTGTGCAGACCGAAGTAGTAGAGCGCGCCGAGGATCGCGACGATGAACACCGCGATCATCGCCTTCACGGCGGCGGGCTGACCGGCGAACGTCTGCGCCGGCTTGGCGGCTCCGGGCTTCGCGGGAGGGGCGGCCATCTAGTACCTCACCGTGGCGGTCAGCTCGAACGCGACCAAAGGCAGATGCGTCTCCTGCTCCTCGATCGCCTCGGTCTTGTCGAGGTGCACGTCGCCGAAGGACTCCGAGAGCGTCAGGCGCCGCAGGAACTCCGCGACGTCCTCGTTGGTCTTGCCGACGCCTCGGATGCGCACGCGTCGATCCGACTCCTCGAACGACGTCAGCCACAGACGCCGCGTGTCCCACGAGCGATTGAAGCCCGCGAGCGGGTTGCCGCGCCGAAGCTGCTCGAGCCGCTGCGGATCGATGGTGGGCCCGCCCGCCGCGCTGAGGATGCTCGACAGCTCCATCAGCACGCGCGTCGGTCCGAAGCGGGCGCGCTCCAGCTCGGCGACCACCTGCTCGAGCTCGGTGCTGCGCTGCAGCGCGGCGCGCACCTCCTCGATGTTGGCGCTCTGCTGCGTGACCTGCGCGATCTGCGACTCGAGTGCGGCGTTGCGCGCGCGCTGCTCCGACAGCTCGCTGTCCTTGCTGAAGTAGACGAGCGCGAGCACGACGCACGTGACCAGCGCGGCCGCGGCGTACGCGACCACCCAACCGGACGAGCCGATCCCGGGCCCCGCCGCTCCGCGCGCCTGCCGCTTCGCCTGCGGCAGCAGGTTGATGCGGATCATTGCAGCTTCTCCCGATCACGCCGCAGCGCGAGACCGAACGCGACGACCGACTGCGCGGCGCGCGCCTGGAGGAGGCCGACGTCCACGCCTCTCGCAGCGGGCTGCGCCACGCGCAGCGGATCGAGGAGCTCGACCGGCACGCGCGCGCGCCGCTCCACCGCATCGAGCAGCGCTCGGATGTTCGCGGTGCCGCCCGACACGTACACGCGGTGCACCTCGCCCTCGCCGCTGGTCGCGAGATAGAAGTCGAGCGAGCGCTGGATCTCGCCGGCGAGCGTCTCGACGACCTGCGCGACGATCTCGGGGACCTCGCGCGGCACGAGGCCGCGACCGTCTCCGCCGCACTTGTAGGCCTCGGCCTCCTCGGCGCTGATGCCGAGCGCGCGCTGGATCTCGTCGGTGATCTGGTTGCCGCCGTTGGCGATGTCGCGCGTGAACGCGGTGGTGCCGCCGCTCAGGATGTTCAGCGTCGTCAGCGACGCGCCGACGTGGATGAGCGCGAGCGTCTGGTTCGGAGGGACACCGCCGTAGCCCGTCTCGAACGCGTTCTGCACGGTGAAGGCGTCGAGATCGACGACCCGCGGCCGGAGCTTCGCTTCGACGGCGATGTTCGTGAGGTCGTTGACCTCTTCCTTCTTGGCTGCCACCAGCAGGACGTCCATCTGCCCCTGGTCCTGGCGGGACTGCAGCACCTGCCAGTCGATCTCGACCTCGGCGAGATCGAACGGGATGTGCTGCTCGGCCTCCCAGGTGATCTGCTCGCGGAGCTCGGCCTGCGTCATCAGCGGCATGGTGATCTTCTTGATGATCACCGAGTGCCCGCTGACGCGCAGCGCGACGTCGCGGTTCTTCTGCTTGTGGAAGAGCTTGTCGAGCCCCTCCACCACGGCGGCAGAATTGATGATGTGGCCGTCGACGATGGTCTGCGTCGGGAGCGGATGGTAGCCGAACCGGACGACCTCGCGGCCGCCCTTCCGGGCTTCCTTCAGCTCGCAGACCTTGATCGAGCTCGACCCGATGTCGACTCCGACCAGGTGCTTCCCCTCGGACATCGGGTCCTCATCACTCCTCCTCGCCGAACACGCGAACGCGGTCTGCGAGGCTCAAACCGAGTGCCTCGAGGATCTTCCGTTTGGAGTCCATCCGGCACCCGTAACCCTTCTCGACGCGATCGATCGTCAGCACCGAGAGGTTCGCGCGACGTGCCAGCTCTGCCTTCGACATCATCCGTTCGATGCGAAGGCGACGTACGTTGTTGGGCAGACGCTTGCCCTTGGGCTCTTTCCGCCCCTTCGGCGCCTCGTCCTCGACGGGCGCAGCCTTCTCGACGGCCTTCGGCTCGACGGCCTTCGGCTCGACGGCCTTCGGCTCGACGGCCTTCGGCTCGACGGCCTTCGGCTGCGGAGCGGGCGTCTTCTCAGCGGCGTCGCTCTCCGCCGGCATGCTCTCGGCCGGTCCGCTCTCGGCCGGTCCGCTCTCGGCCGGTCCGCTCTCGGCCGGTCCGCTCTCGACAGGCCCGCTCTCGACAGGCCCGCTCTCGACAGGCCCAGCGCCGCCTCCCGATCCGAGCTCGGGCGTCACGGCGACGGCCTCGCCACCAGTGATCGATCCACCAGCGATCGGATCGTGCACGATCGCGGCGAACTTGTCGTCGTGCTCCATGGCGAGAAAGCGAGGCCGAGCCTCCCGCTGGGTTTGCCGCGGAAAGCCTGGACCGTCAAGCATTTCGAGCTAATTCGCCTATAATAAAGCTAAAGTTACATACGACTTAGATGTAATTGATATCCCCGGCCGGGATGCGGACGGATCGGTGCGCGATCCTCCGCGAAGCGCCGGCCGCCTCACGCGTTCCTCTCGGTTGTCAACGAACGAACCCGCCGACGCCATGTTCACATCGTCGTCCGTGCGGATCAAAAAAAGCGTTCGTGCGTCGCTCCGATGCGCGACCGCGCGCACGCTGCGTTTGCCTCGACGCGGCCGGCACGGTAGCCATGCCGCTCTCCGCAGTCGCCACGTGACCACGATCCGCGTCTCGCTCGCGTCGCTCGCTCTCGCGGTCGCGCTGCTCTTCTCTCCCGCGCTCGCGAGCGCGCAGCGCACGCATACGGTCCGCGCCGGCCAGAGCCTCGCGCGCATCGCCGGTCGCTACGATGTGCGGGTCTCGGATCTCGCCGCCGCCAACGACCTCGCGACCGACGCGCAGGTGCGCCCGGGACAGGAGCTGCGCATCCCCGAGGCTGGCGTGACGTACGTGCGCGCGGGCCAGACGCTGAGCGAGATCGCGCGCGCCGCCGGCTGCAGCATCGCCGACCTGGTGCGCCTCAACCGCCTCCGCGACGGACAGTCGCTGCGGGTCGGCCAGCGGATCGTGCTTCCGGGGCACATCGCGCACGAAGACGCGGAGCGCGCCGCGACGCGCTGGGGCCGCCCGCGCACGCCGGGCGTCGCCACCATCTATCGCACCGCGACCAGGGTGCGCACCCGCGTTCGGCTGGTCGACTCGCGCGGACGCGCGACGCGGGCGGCCGCACGTCGTCTCGAGGACATCATGCGGCCGCGCGGATCATCGGGGGGCGCGCGCCATCCGCGACCGCCGGCGCGGCTGATCGAGCACCTCGCGCGCATCTCCGATCACTTCGGCGGGCGCACCATCCACGTCGTCAGCGGATACCGCTCGGCGGGCGGCTACACGCGCGAGACGAGCCAGCACGTCGCCGGGCACGCCCTCGACATCCGCGTGGAGGGCGTACCGAACACGGTGCTGCGCGATCACCTCCGGACCTTCGTTGGGGTGGGGGTCGGCTTCTATCCACGGAGCAGCTTCGTGCACTTCGACGTGCGCGATCGCGATGCGTACTGGGTCGACTGGTCACGGCCCGGCGAGGCGCCGCGCTACCAGCGGCGTGGCGAGGCGGCCCCCGGCGATGCGACACCGGAAGAGCGCTCGCGCGTCGGCGAGGGCGGCGACGACGTGTCGGGCGAGGACGGAGAAGGCGCGGTCGCGCGCGACGAAGAGACCCTGCCGGCGGACGCCGCGCCCTCGCAGGCGATCGCTCCGACCCCGGAGTGACCTCCGATTTTGCAACAGGCGCTCAGTCCGTCTCTTCGGGCGCCGGGATCGGAACGCCCTCTTCGGGGCAGGGCACGGCGATCGAAGGCTCTTGCTCGCAGTACCCGCCGACGCACAGCGCGAGGGGCCCGCACGTGCGTCCGCCGTTGCAGTCCGGGTGATCGTCGCAGATCGACGCCATGCCGGGCGGAGGCGGCTGGAGCTCGCGCGGACAGCCCGCGAGACAGAGCGCACACAGCGCGACCGAACAGAACAGTGACGCGCGCATGTCGGGATCATAGCCCCCGATGCGCGTTCCGGCTGCCCCACATCCGGAGGCGCCGATCCGGGCGCCCGCCGAGCTACAGGATGTCGTACTCCTTGAGCCGCCGGTAGAACGTGCGGCGCGGCATCCCGAGGTGCTGCGCGGCGCGGACGCGGTTCCAGCTCGTCGCCTCGAGGGCCTCGAGGATCTTCCGTCGCTCCTGGGTCTTCCACTCCTCGAGGTTCGCGGGGGGCGGGCCGATCGCGCCGGCCGCGCCGCGCAGCGCGAGCTCGTCGTCGGCGTCGTCGTCCTCCTCGAGCGGCGCGAGCTCGGTGGGGCGCCAGCCGTCACCGAGCAGCGCGAGGTCGTCGGCCTCGATGACGTCGCCTTCGACCATGACGCACGCGTTCATCAGCACGTGCTCGAGCTGGCGCACGTTGCCGGGCAGCGGGTGCGCCGCGAGCCGGCGCACTGCCTCGCGCGAGATGCGCTTGGGCGTGCCTCCCTCGCGTTTCACGATCGCCGCCAGGAAGTGGTCGCACAGGAGCGGGATGTCCTCGGGGCGATCGCGCAGCGGCGGGAGGCGGATCTCGACGACGTTGAGCCGGTAGAAGAGGTCCTCGCGGAACTCGCCCTTCGCCACCAGGTCGCGGAGGCTCTTGTTCGACGCGCACACGATCCGGACGTCGACCTTGACCTCTTCCTCGGCGCCGATCGGCCGCACGATTCCGTCCTGCAGCACGCGCAGCAGCTCGACCTGCATCTTCGCCGGCATGTCGCCGATCTCGTCGAGGAAGAGCGTGCCGCCGGAGGCCTGCACCAGCACGCCGGTGCGATCGCGATCGGCGCCGGTGAACGCGCCGCGCACGTGCCCGAAGATCTCGCTCTCGAGGAGCTGCTCGGGGATCGCCGCGCAGTTCAGCGCGACGAAGCCCTTGCGCGCCCGCACGCCGCCATAGTGGATCGCGCGCGCGACGAGCTCCTTGCCGGTGCCGCTCTCACCCTGGATCACCACGGGCACCGAGGCATCGCGCACCCG
The DNA here is from genome assembly GCA_030855295.1 of Myxococcota bacterium. Lineage (GTDB taxonomy): Bacteria > Myxococcota_A > Polyangia > Polyangiales > Sandaracinaceae > Sandaracinus. The sequence goes on from JALYRN010000242.1 coordinate 7,052, forward strand.
ATCGACGACCGCCAGCACGCGGCGGATCCCGTCGCCACGCCCGATGATGCCGTGGCGATCGTGCGACGTGCGCAGCGCCTCGCGGGCGCGCCCGAGCTCGCGTCGCGTCTCGTCGAGCTCGGCGGTGCGCGCATCGAGCAGCCGCTCGATCTCGTCCTTCGCCTTCTCGAGCGCCTCGTTCGCGACCTCGAGCTCGCGCCGCTTCTTCTCGTTCTCGCGGAGCAGGTGCGCGTTCGAGAGCGCGATCGCCGCCTGGTCGGCGAACGCGAGCAGGAGCTCGACGTCGGCCTGCCCGAAGCGGCCGCGGCGGACGCGATGCTCGACGTAGAGGACGCCGACCAGCCCCGTGCGATCCCGGATCGGGAGGCACGCGACCGACTGCAGCATCAGCTTGTGGACCGAGAGGTACTCACTGAGCCGGCCGTCGGCGCGCGCATCGACGGTCACGATGGGCTCGCCGTCGATCAGCACCGCCTCGGCGATCGACTGGCTGAACGCGACGTGCGGATCCTCGGGGCTCTTCGCGTCGCGCACCGCGGCAGGCTGCAGGCGCCCCTCGGCCCCGACGAGGAGCACGAAGCCGCGCTCGGCGCCGCTGAGCTCGACCGCGCTGTCGGTGATGCGCTCGAGCAGGCGCTCGAGCTCGTGCTCGCCCGCGAGCCGCTTGGTGATCTCGAGCAGGCGCGCCCAGCGCCCGTCGCGCCCGGGCTCGCTCTGGGTCGCGGAGCTCGCGCTGCGCCGAGGCGACGCGCTCGACACGCGGGCGCGCACCTCGCCGCGCCGGGGGTCGAGCCAGAAATTCTCTCGCGCCTCGCGCGGCAGCGCGGTCGCGAGATCCTCGAGGAGCTCCATCGCGCGCTCGGCGCTCCGGCGCGCGTGCACCTCGGCACCGCGGAGCTCGTGCAGGCGCGCGAGGACGCCGTGGATCTGCCAGCCGAGATCGAGCGTGCTCGGCCCGCCGTACGCCTGCGCCATCTGCGTGAGGTCGGCGATCGCGCCGTCGACGTCGCCGGTCGCCGCGCCGATACTGGCGGGGGAGAGTGCGACGGGAGTCACACTCTTTCAGATGACGCCGGGCCTGGACGACGGGCCAGTCCTGGCGCAGGAGCCCGTGGCGATACTACCCGACGAGACGACGGGCGAGTTGACCGATCGCCTCGCCCAAGTCGGCGCCGAGATGCTGCCGACCACGCTCGAGGCCTGGCGGCGGGGCGAGATCGTCCCCAGCCGGCAGGACGACGAGCGGGCGACGTATGCGCCCAAGCTCACGCGCGAGGAGTCGCTGCTGAACTGGTCCGACCCGGCCGAGGTGCTCGCTCGCCAAGTGCGTGCGTACAACCCCTGGCCTGCGGCGTACACCTGGTTCAGCGGAGAACGACTGCGGGTGCTACGGGCTCGGTCCGTCGCCGGGCCGACGGGCCCCCCGGGGCTTGTGAGTCGGGACGGCGA
>JALYRN010001102.1 GCA_030855295.1 Myxococcota bacterium
TGGCGGAGTCGATCCCCGCGGCATCTGAGCGGGCCTGATCGACGTCGCAGCGAGCCTCGCGGGCGCCACGCCCGCGGGGCTCGTCGCGAAGCGTGCGCTCCCGTGCGGTCCCTCCGGGGCGAGCACTCCTGTCGATCAGCTGTCGTCGATCGGCTCGCCCGATCCGGGCCCTTCCGTCCTCGCGCGAAGCGCGCGCTCCCGTGCGGTCCCTCCGGAGGCGAGCACTCCTGTCGGGTCAGCGCGCGTGCGCGAGGCGATGATCGCCGCCGGGGATGGGCCAGGGGCTCGCGGCCAGTCCTGCCGAGCCGGTCGCGATCGCGTACAGCGTCCGCTCGGCATCGAGCACGTAGAGGTCGCCGTTGGGGCTGAGGTTGATCGCGGGCTCGTTCACGTCCGGCAGTCCGTCGAGGCGCCACGCGCTCGAGCCATCCTCGATGCGCACGGCGGCGACCGTGTCGCCCATCGCGAGGTAGACGAGACCGCCGCGCCCGACGAGGTGCGTCGCGTCGTGATCGAAGATCGCGCCGCCCGCCGAGCCCGAGCGCCGCGCTCGCGCGGCCGCGAAGACCCAGCGCTCGCTGCCGTCCGCTCGATGCGCCGAGAGCGCGCCCGACACGCCGCTCCCGTGCCGATACACGATCACCGTGCCGTCCTCGGCGACGACCGCCGGACCGAGGAGGAGCTCGCTCTGGCCCGCGCTCGTGCGCATCAGCGGCACGCGCACCGTGCGTGCGCCGGTGGCGAGCTCGATCGCGACAAGATCGTAGGTGGAGATGCCGTACATCACCGCCCACATCCGCGTGCCGTCGGTCGCGGGCGGCGTGACGTGGCGGAGCGTGCCGTCGATCAGCGTCGGCGCAGCGACCTGCCACCGCACGCCGAGCGGCGCGCGGTCGAACGCGATCGAGAAGCACGTGGCCGCGCCCGCGAACACCGCGCACTCGTCGGCCCACACGAACGACGACGGCACCGGCAGCCGCAGCTCGTCGACCGCGCCGCTCCGGTCGGCGCGCACCAGCCACTTCTCGTCCGTCGACCGGAACACCGAGTAGAGCGGCCCCGCTCCGTCCTCCAGGCCGACCCACGTGTCGCGGCGGCGATCCATCGGAGGCAGCGCGGCGAGCGCGTCGCCCGTCGACGAGAAGCGCCACTGCTCGAGCGTGTTGTCCGCGACCACCCACACGTCTCCGCGATCGTCGACCGCGACGTGCATGCGCCGCGGCGCGCGGCCCTCGAGCGCGATCGGCGCGGTCCAGCGCTCGCGCAGACACGGATCGAGCGACACCGCGACCCAAGCGTCGCCGACGCGTCGCGCGGTGTAGAGATTGCGGTCGTCGTCGACCGCGGGCCGCGCATCGATCTCGCTCGCTCGCGCGCGGATCTCGCCGATCGCGACCGTCTCGCCGCAGTCCGGCGGGATCACCGGACCAGCGTCGGGCGCCGGCATCCACGCGTCCCGCGGTGTGCCGGCGTCCGCAGCGACGACCATCGCGTCGAGCGCGACGTCGAGCCCGCTCCGCGCGCCGCACGCGATGGCGCAGGTCGCCAGCACGACGATTCCCCCGAGCCGCATGACGGGCGCCGTTCCCATGTCAGTCATCGACGAAGAGCAGATCGATCGCGATCGCGATCACGCCCGACACGAGGACTGCGATCGAGAGGTTGGCGAGATCGCGGCTCAGCTCTCCGTCTTCACACAGCGCGCCCGAGCATCCCTCGCGCTCGTAGCGTGCATACAGGTCCGAGGCGCGGACGCCGAAGCCGACCGCGCCACCGACCCCCGCGACCACGAGGCCGATGCCGATCGCGCCCAGCGGCCCGACGTCGACGCCTCCGCTCACGGGAGGTGGCACCGTCGGATCGGCGAGCCCCGGCGCCGGCAGCGACGCGAGCGCGAGCTCGAGCCGACCGCCGGCCTCGACGCGCACCCTGCGCTCGTGCGTACCGCGCGTGTCGCGATACGAGACCACGTGCGCGCCGGGGTCGGTCGTCACCTCGCACGGCGTCGCGCATGCTTCGACTCCGTCGATCCGGAGCTCGAGCACCTCACCGGTGCCGCTCACCACCGCCAGCGTCGCCAGCTGCGCGCGCGCTGCGTCGGCGGCCGCGCGCGCACGATCCTTCGTGAGCGGGTCGAGCTGGTGGCTGGCCGCCACCGCGTCGAACTCGACCGCCGCCTCTCGATAGCGGCGCAGCTCCTCGAGGCACACCGCGATGTTGAAGCGGACCCGATCGTGCGGCGCGAGCTCGTACGCGCGCCTGAAGAGCGTCAGCGCGTCGGCGTAGCGCGCTTCGTCGAACGCGCTGCGACCACGCGCGAAGGCGTCCGCCGCGTCGTCGACGCTGTCGCCGGCGAGCGCCTGCGCGCCGGCGCGCATCGAGGGCACAAGCGCGAGCGCGAGCGCCACGATCATCGACACGAGCACGCGCACGCGCCCTCAGCCTCCGCCGCCGTAGGGGCTGTCGAGCAGACGGCCCTCGACACGAGGCGCGGCGCTCTCGCGCTGCGATGCTGCGCGCGGTCGGCGACGCGCGCGCGCTGCGGGTGCATGTCCACACCGACGACCCCGGGGCCGCGCTC
>JALYRN010001103.1 GCA_030855295.1 Myxococcota bacterium
GCGCCACCCACTCCGGCTCGAGGTCCGGCGCTTCGACCGGCGGCGGCAGCGCGCGCGAGTGGAGCGCGACGAGCGCGCGGAGCTCGATCACCCCCGCGTCGTCGATCTCCTGCGAGTGCCTGCGGTCGTCGCCCATGATCCCTCCTCCGACCGCCCTGCGGCCGTTCGAGATCTCCGACGCCCCGACCCTTACGATCTTCTGAAGCTCCTCCCCGCCCAGAGCGGGGACACGCACCGCCCGCGCAACCACTTGCAATCTTTGACGATTTTCGCCGCTCCGGCCAACCCCCCATAACTTCGCATCACTTCCCCCGAAAATTGCGCCGAGGGGCGGGCATTGCACCCCGAAGTGATAGGGAGTTATGGGGGGTTGGCCGAGGCGCCCGAAAACCGTCGTCGTCTCGGGCACTTGGCGGGGTGGTGCGTGTCCCTGGGATCAGGAGGGGAGGCGGGAGGAGAGGGCGTCGAGGATGGTCTTGCGCTTCTTCGACTGTTTCTCGCGCGCGAGGAGCGCACGGCAGACGTCGGGGGCCAGCGCGGGGATGCGGGACGCGAGCTCCTTGGCCGATAGGCTCGCGAGCGCTTCGACGTCGACCGCCGGGCTCGATACCCATCGGGTCGTGCTGCGCGACGCCGGGTCGGCGACGCGGCGCGCGGTCGGACGATCCGACGGCTTCTGCTTCGCGCGCGACGTCGGCGCGGCACGGCCGTTCGAGGTGGGCTTCGCGCTCGACGCCGGCGCGCTCACCGGCACGCGGATGCGCTTCTTCTTCGTCGCGCGCGCGGCCGGAGCGCGCGGCGCGCTCGGCACGATCTCGCCGTCGACGACGCCGTTCCCGAGATCGCGCTCGGTCGCACGCTCTGGCGCGACCGCCGCCAGCCGCTGCATCTGCGAGCGCAGCCCCAGGCCCATGCGGTCGAGCACGTCCTCCAGACGCACCAACACCCGGCGCTCGAGCCGCTCGATCGGCGCACCGTTCAGGATCTCGCGCCGCAGCGCGATCGTGCGCTGGATCGTGGTCGCGCGACCCTCGACGCGTCCGAGAAGCTCGACGCCGCTCTCACGCGTCCGGCGGACCAGCGCCTCGCCGCGCGCCCACACTCCAGCTCGGCGCTTCCCGAGCGTCACCCACAGGTTTTCCACAGGGCACCTCCGTCGGGAGCTGCCCTAACGCGACGCGTCAATTGCGTCAAGCCGCGTTCTGCCGGGGATCACCGGTGCAACGCGGCTCGAGCAGCGCGCTCCCGCGGACGCTCAGCGCTGGAACGACGCGGTGTGCCCGGTCGCGTTGAACTCGCCGGTGTGCACCCAGAGCTCGAGCGCCGTCGGGACGCCCTCGTCGCTCGTGATCTCTGCGATCGAGAGCACGCGCCGTACGCCGTTCGCGTCACGCCCCAGCCGCACGATGACGTGGATCGCCGACGCGAGCAGCCGCCCGATCGTGTCGGACCCACCGTCCATCGCCGCGAGCGCCTCGACGTGATCCAGCGCCGAGCCCGTCGGCGCGCTCCGCACCCCGAGCACGCACCCTGCCCCACGCGACGCGAGCAGCAGCAGCGCCGTCCTCGCCTCTGCGCCGCTGACACCGTCGATCACCACGCGGTCCGCTCGCAGCCGCGGCGCCTGCGCGAGCAGCTCGCCGAGCGACACGCGCGAGCTCGCCGTCAGTCGCACCGCATGCGTCGCCGCGAGCGCGAGCTCGGGCGCCGCCTCGATCGCGAGCACGCGATCCTCGGCGTCCGCGAGGTTGGCGAGCATCGACGCCACCGCGCTGACGCCCAGCTCCCCACCACCGACCACCACCACGTTCCGGCGCGCCGTGACCGCCGCGCGCAGCGTCCCCAGCATGTCGCCCGTGATCATCCCCTGCTGCACCAGCGACTCGCCGGTGACGGGCGCGCGCCCGGTGCGCCGGATCTCGAGCACCGGCCCGCGGATCGCCACCGGCGGCAGCACCGCCAGCAGGTGCGCGCCGTCCGGCAGCGTCGCTTCCTGCAGCGCGCTCGCGCCGTCGAAGCTGCCTCCCGCGCGCGAGATCAGCCGCCCGATGATCGTGATCAGCTGATCCGACGACGAGAAGCGACCGCCCACCGCCGCCAGCCCGCTGCCGCGATCGACGAGGATCGCGCTCGGTCCCTCGACCACGATCTCGAGCACGCCCGGATCGTCGAGCAGCGCACCGAGCGGCCCGAGACCGATCGCCTCTTGCACCGCCGCGGCCGTGAGCGCCTCACGATCACCCGCGCTGCCGCCCTCGCTCTCGAGCCGCTGGATCGCAGCATCGACGGCGCCGCGCACCTCGCGCCAGCGCTCAGGCTCGTTCGCCTCGGGCGGGACCAGCGTCCCGATGTCGACGCTCTCGGCGAGCGTCGCGAGCACGTGCCCGAGCGGATCACGCGGATCGCGCGCGCGAGGCGCCGGCTCCCGGCGCTGCGGCCGGAGCGTCGTCATCGGTCGCGCGGGCTCGATCGACACGGCCTGGTGCATGCGAGGCGGGGGCGCCTCCGTCGGGCTCCCCATCGCAGGCTCGGGCGCACGCGCCGGCGCTTCCTTCGGCGGCGGCGAGTAGTCCGGGCG
>JALYRN010001104.1 GCA_030855295.1 Myxococcota bacterium
CTCCCCTGCAGCGGTCGCGGCCACGTCTCGAGCAGCCGCGGCGCGAGCCGCGCGCCGACGCTCCACGGCGTGTCGCTCAGCGTCCGCAGGAACGCCGGGAGGCTGGTGGGCGGCGCGTCGAGGGAGATCGGGAGCTGCGCCTGGAGCATCGCGAGCTCGCCGATGCCGTCGGCGATCCAGAACGGCCGCACGGTCAGCTGGTGGTCGATGAGCGCGAAGTGGATCTTCGCGCGCAGCTCCGACCAGCCGGGCAGCGTGAAGCGATCGAGGATGATCACGCTCGGCTCGATGCGCGGATCTTCGAGGGTCCCCTCGATGCTGATGTCGCCACCGATGCGGCCGGTGATCCCGAGCGCCTGCAGGTTCTCGCCGAGCAGCGGTGTGAGGAAGGCCAGGTTCAGGTGGCCCGCGTACACGTGCAGGTCGAACTCTGCAGTCTCGGCGAGGCGCCGCGGGTTCGTCAGCGCCGCGAACGAGGGCACCGCGATCGGACCCTCGATGCCGAGCGTGCCGCGGGTGCCGAGATCGCCGACGATGTTCGTCGAGAGCACGCCGTCGAGGTAGCGGAGCTCGTAGGTGACGTCCGCGTCGCGGATGCGATCGAAGCTGACGTCCTCGACGCGCCCGCGAAGCACGATCTCGGGCTCGCGCAGCGGTCCCTCGAGCTCGAGGTGCGCGGTCGCGACGCCGCGGAGGCTCTCGAGGTCGCCGCCCACCAGCCCCCCGATGCGCTGCAGGTCGAGGCCCTCGACGTCGACGACCAGATCGCTCGAGCCGCCGCCGGTCGCGATCCGCCCGCTCGCCGCGATGCGCTGGCCGTTGCCCTCGAGCTCGAGGTCGTCGATCGTCACGACGCCGCTCTCGACGCGGACGCCGCCGATCGAGCCGCGCAGCCCGCCGAGGCCCACGTCGACGCCGACGTCCTGCGCCTCGATCACCCAGGCGTCCCCGCGGCGCCGCAAGGTCGCGTCGACGTCGAGACGACGCACGTCGCGTCCGCGCGATCGCCAGCGGACGGCGTACTGCTCCGGTCCGCCGTCGATCCGAGCGTCGACCGCGCCGAGCTGCTGGCCGGAGATCGCGACGCCCTCACCGTCCACGTCGAAGTGCACGATGGGCCTCGCGAGCTCGCCGCGCGCGCGTCCCCGCAGCGAGAGCCGCCGCGCCCGCAGCGGCCCGAAGCGGAAGTCGTGCAGGCGGAGGTTCGTCGTCAGCTCGAGATCGGTGCCGCGCGGCCCGGTCTCGAGATCGATCGTTCCCTGGGCGGCGCCGTGCAGCGTGGGCGCCGCGCGCGCGACGTTGGGATCGCCGGCCAGATCGCCGACGTCGATCCGCGCGTGCACGTCGAGGCTTCCGTCGAAGCCGACGCGGCCACGTCCCTCGATCACCCCGCCCAGGTGCGGCGCCTCGATGCGCTCGATCACGACCGCGTCCTCGCGGATGATGCCGGTCGCCTCGAACGCGGGAATGGCGACGCCCGTGATCTCGATCGGCACCGCCGCGACCTGGAAGCGAGCGCGATCGGGGTTCTCCGGATCACGCGCGACGTCGAGGTGGAGGCGCCCGCCGACCGCGACCGACGGAGCCGCCGGGACCAGGCGCTGGACGTCGAAGTCGTGCGTCTCCGCCTCGACCACGATGTCCTGCTGGTCCTCGATGCGGCCCGTGATGCTGATCGGTCCGGCCTCGTGCTGCAGCCACGCGCCGAACACGAGATCGTCGAGCGGGCCGATCAGGCGCGCGTCGCCGCGGACGGTGCCGGCGAGCTGCTCGGAGCCCGGCACGCCGAGCTCGGCGAGCGTCTCCAGCGCGAGCCGATCGATGTGCACCTCGACGCCGAGATGCTGCATGCGGTCGTCGTCCTGCTCGGCGCCGGGACGGTTGAAGAACACCCGCGCGTGCAGGCGATCCTCCCCGCGGTGCATGCGGATGAACGCGCCGAGCCCCTCCTCGGAATTCGTGTCGAAGCCGAGCACGGCGTGATCGATCACCGTCTCGCCGGGATAGGGCCCGGTCATGCGGCCCTCGAGGTGGTAGATGTGGAAGTCGACGCTCTCGTCGAAGATGATCCGCCCCTGCGCCTGGATGTCCTCGAGATGCAGGTCCGGATAGTTGGGGACGTCGCCGCTCACCTCGACGTCGACCAATCGGATGCCGTCGATCACGATCGGGATCGGCGACGCGCGTCCTCCCGGCGGGCCCGGATTGACCGGCTGGAACGCCTCGACCAGCGAGACCGTCTCACCGTCGTCGCCCGACACGTAGAGGTGCACCTCGCCGCGCTCGAGGCGCGCACCGTAGGTGTGCACGCGGCCCTGCAGCAGCAGGTCGCGGTAGTTGGGCCACAGCGTGACCTCCTCCGCCCGGATGACGACGCGCCCCTGCGGATCGCGGATCACGACGTCGCGCGCGACGATGCGATCGGTGTCGAGCTGGACGACCTGCCCGATCTCGAGATCGCCGCGGAGCGTGCTGTTCACGAGCCCCTCGACGAGCTCGCGCACGACGCCGCGCGCGCGCGGCAGGAGCGAGTGGTACGCGATGCTCGTGATCAGACACACGATGGCGAGCGC
>JALYRN010001105.1 GCA_030855295.1 Myxococcota bacterium
CCTGACGACGATGCGCGCGATCGCCGCGGTGCGCGCCGCCGAGGGCGAAGCGCCTCCGCCGCGCCCCGCGGGTGTGCACGTGATGGTGCGCGACTTCGCGACCATCTACCGGCTCGTGCTGGTCTTCGACGCCGCGTTCTCCGAGCTGCACGCGGAGGCCGCGCTGATCCACGCGCTGCCCGCGATCGAGCGGCTCGTGACGTCGCTGCCGCCGCGCGATCCGGTCTCGGGCGGCGCCAAGGTCGCGGTCCTCCGGCGCCTGCGCCGGGTCTGAGGGGAGCCCGGCTCCCCACCCGGGGAGGACGCGCCGCGAGGCACGGTCGAGGAGCTCAGCTCGGCTCGCAGAGGCCGAGCTCGAGTGTTTCGATGCACGTCTCGCCGGGGGCGCACGAGGGCGCCGCGGGGTCGCACCACGCGCGGCATCCGCTCGCGGCGCACGTCGAGCCCGCCGCGCAGTCTTCGGGCACGTCACACGCGTCGCCGTCCGCGAGCGCGCCGATCGCGCGGCACCGCGACGGCTCGCCCGCGAGCCCGAGATCACACGTCTCGCCGCTCGCGCACGCGCTCGCGTCGAGCGGTGAGCATCCGATCGTCAGCGCGCCGTCGAAGCTCGCGAGGACGCCGCCCTCCCGGAACGACGTCTCCGAGAGCACGAGCCGCACCTCGATCGCGCCGCCATCGGTCGCAGGGATCGCGATCGCGTCGCCGGGCACGGCGTCGACCTCGACGTCTCCGATCCGGCCCCACAGCGCGCCGCTCCCGTGCGCCAGGGGATCGACGCCGAGGTGGAGCATCCCGTCGTCCTCGAGGAACACGCGATCTCCCGGCCCGACGAAGGCACCACCCGCCTCGAGCTGCAGCAGCGGGTGCGGACCGCACGTGTCGTCGCTCGACACGCAGAGCCCGCTCACCTCGCGCGTCTCGCTCCGCATCGCGTCGAACACCTGCACGCGCCCGAGGGCCGTCAGCCCATCGGCGCGCTCGCCCGCGACGAAGAGCTCGGTGCGCGGCACCCGCACGTCGCACGGCTCGCTGCCCGGTGCGAACCGGTTGAAGACCTGGTCCGCGATGATGCGCCCGTCGAGCTCGCGCGCGAGCGACACGCGTACGCTCGTCGACCGCGGATCCACGCCGCGAAGCGTCAGCGGCGTGTAGACGTGCTGCCCGCCCTGCGCTCCGTAGTGCAGGTGGAGCACCTCCGCCTCCTCGAGGCCCACGATCTCGATCGCGCTCCCCTCGGCGTAGCAGCGCTCCGGGACCGTGAAGTCCTCCGGCGCGTCGGGGCCGCACGCCGCGATCGACAGCGTGAGCGCGAGCACCGCGATCGTCCGGCGCATCACCGTGTCGTCTCCTCGGTGTCGATCAGCGAGAATCGATGCGCCACGTAGAGCGTGATCACCGGGCCTCCGGTCTGTCGCGACAGCGCGGCGAGCCCGCCCTCGAGCGTCGCGCCGAGCCACCAGTCTCGCTCGATCGGCACGTCCATCTCCACCGCGAAGCCGATGTAGTTCGTGCCGCTCCCGATGCCGCTCGGGCTCTGGTGATAGCGCCCGGGATCACCGTTGCCCAGCGAGTGCCAGCCGGTGAGCCGCACGCGCAGCGAGAGACCGCCGTCGAACGTCCCGCCGCCCTCCGCGCTCCACGTCAGCACGTGATCGAAGTCGTCCGTGCGCACGACGTATCCGCCGCTGCCCGCGAGATAGAAGCCGTCCCAGCCGTACCCGATCGACAGCGCGAGCGGGACGTCGAAGACGCCGGTGCCGATCTGCAGCCCTCCGATGCGGTGGTGCGGCGCGTTGCGGCCGTACACCGTCTGCACCTCGCCCGAAGGCGCGATCGGGAAGCGCACGCCCGCCTCGAGCGCGCTGACGAAGCGCCCGACCCGCAGCCATCGCCAGCGCAGGCCGATCGTCGGATCGCCGATCGTCGCGTGATCACCGACGCGCCCGAGACGCGTGTCCTCGAGCAGGAAGCTCTGCACGACCGGCCAGTGCGCCCACACCGCGAGCCCGTCCGCCACGCCGACCTCGCCGTACGCGTTCGCGAAGATCTCCGAGTAGAAACCGTACTCGTACGAGCCGCCGTCGCTCGCGATGTACCCGAACCCGCAATTGCACGTCCACTTCAGCCAGAGCTTCACGTAGCCAGTGCCTGGGTCCGGCGTCCACGGGCCCGCGGCCGCGCGCGCCGGCGCGAGCGTCGCGATCGCGAGCCCGAGCACTGCGGCGAGCGCCACGCATCTCCGTCGCACGCGCCGACTCTACACGGCGCGCCGGGCGGCGGATCCTCCGCTCTCGTCGGCGCCGGACGGGCGGCGTGCACGGGCGCCGATTCTTCCGCTAAGGTTCGCGCCATGCGACGCCTGCCGAGCGCCTCGATCGCGCTCCTGCTCCTCCTCTGCGCGCTTCCAGTGCGTGCGCAGGAAGCCACCTCCGAGACCGCGCCCGATGCGACGGCCGCACCCGCGAGCGATGCGCCGGCGAGCGATGCGCCTCCGACCGATGCGCCGGCCTCCGATCCGACCGCCATCGAGCCCGCGGCTGCGCCCGTCGAGGCCGCGCCGGTCGAGGC
>JALYRN010000243.1 GCA_030855295.1 Myxococcota bacterium
CGGGTGATGTGGATCGTGCGCGCGCGCTCTGGCGCGACGCCGCGGAGACGGCGACGCGCTCCGGTGGTGACCTCGCGCTCGCGGCGTCGATCTACCGGCGCCTGCTCGAGACGCAGCCCGGCGATCGCGCGCTGTGGGGCCCGCTGGCGGACGTGCATGCGACGCTGCGCGACCGCGAGGGGTTCGAGGAGGTGGTCGCGGCCGTGCTCGACGGGCTGCTCGACCCCGCCGATCGCAACGAGATGCGCATGGCGCACGCGTCCTTTTTGCTCGACGTGATCCGCTCGGAGGAGGACGGCATCGCCGTGCTCCGCGCGGTGCTCGACGAGGATCCCGATCACCTCGGGGCGGCGCAGCGGCTCGCCGACATGTTCGAGCGCGACGGCCGTGCCGAGGAGCTGGCGGACCTGCTGCAGCGTCAGCTCGATCGCTCGCGCGATCGACAGGACACCGTCGCGATCGCGGCGCTCACGCTGCGCATGGGCGGTCTGCTCGAGGGGGCAGGGCGTCCGGCGGACGCGCGTGATCTGTACCGGCAGGGCCTCGAGTGGGCGTCCGAGGACGCGCCGCTCCTGCGCGCGCTGCTCGCGCTCTACGGCGAGGAGGACGACTCGCACGACCGCGCGGCGCTCGCCGAGCGGCTGCTCGGCGTCAGCAAGGGCGACGATGCGGCGGCGCTCGGGATCGAGCTCGCCGATCTCTACGCGCTGATCGAGGACGGCGACGGCGTCGGTCGCGCACTGGACCTCGGCTTCCGCGGCTGTCCTTCGAGCCAGATCCTGCGCGCGCGCCTCGAGGCGTGGCACACGGACCGTGGAGACCTCGCGGGCCTCGCCGACACGATCGCGTACGACGCGGCGCACCGCGCGGACGCGAGCGAGGCGGTCAGTCGCTTCCGCGAGGCGTCGATGCTGTACACGCAGCGCCTCGATCGTCCCGAGCAGTCCGCCGAGATCCTGCGGCGCGCGCGGGAGCTGATGCCGACGAACCTCGACGTGCTCGGGGAGCTCGTCGTCGCGCTGGTCGCGTGCGGTCGTCCCGACGATGCGGCGGGCGACGTCGGCGCGGCGCTCGAGGCGCACGCCGAAGCCGACGCTGCCCGCGCGCACCTGCTGCGCCTGCGCGCGACGCTGCGGACGCAGAGCGGCGACTCGGAGGGCGCGATCACGGACCTCGAGGAGGCCTACGCGATCGATCCGCGGTCGAGCTATGCCGAGCTGATCGAGGCGCTCGATCGACGCCGGCTGCAGGTCGATCGCGAGACCGAGCGCGGCCTCACGATGCGGCTCGCGAGCGTGCTGCAGGAGACGGGCGACGCGCAGCGGAGCCGCGACGTGCTCGCCGAGTGGTCGGATCGGGAGCCGAGCGACCGCGAGGCGCTGCGGACGCTGCTGGTGATCGACACGGTCGCGGGTCGATTCGAGGACGTGCTGCGGCACTGCGCGCGCCTGGTCGAGGTCGAGGAGGGCGACGCGCAGGTCGAGGCGGCGCTCGCGCTCAGCGACGCGGCGTCGCGGCTCGGTCGTCCCGAGGACTCGCGCGCGGGTCTCGAGCGCACGCATCAGGACCAGCCGTCGAACGGCCGGATCCGCGATGCGCTGCGCGCGATGTACGAGGCGAGCCGCGCGTGGGGCGAGCTCTCGATGATCCTGCTCGCGGACGCGGCGGGCGCGACCGATGTGGACGCCAAGTTCGAGGCGCTGCGCCGTGCGGGCGAGCTCCTCGTGTACGAGGTGCAGGACCCGGCGCGCGCGCTCGAGCCCCTGCGCGAGGCGCTGACGCTCAAGGAGGACGACGCCGACGTGGTCGTGCTCTACGCGGACGCGATGATCGGCGCGGGCGCGCTCGCAGAGGCGGTCGAGCTCCTCCAGAACGCGATCGGAGGCTCGCGCCGGCGGCGCTCTCCGGCGCTCGCGTCGATGCAGCTGCGCATGGCGCGCATCGCCGGGCTCTCGGGCGATCAGCAGACGCAGATCGAGTGGCTGAAGGTCGCGCTCGAGTCCGACAAGAACAGCGGCGCCGTCGCGGCCGAGCTCGCGGAGCTCGCGATGATGCTGGGTGACGATCCGACGGCGATGAACGCGCTGAAGGTCGTCACGCTGCAGAAGACGCCTGGCCCGATGAGCAAGGCGATCGCGTTCCTGCGCCAGGCGCAGATCGCGCATCGCGCCGGCGACCAGCAGAAGGCCGTGCTCTGGGCGCGTCGCGCGCGCATCGAGGACGGCGAGCTGAGCGAGGCGGAGGAGTTCCTCCGCGGCATCGGCGAGAGCTGAGCTTGCCCAGGGGGGCTCCGCCCCCCTTCGACCCCCGGCCGGCCTTCGGCCGCTGCGCGGGGGGCCCTACGCCCCCTTGCGTTCCTCCGGCACGGCTGCCGTCGATTGTTATTCCGGCGCGGGTTGCTTCGACGGCCGCGCGTCAGAACGAGCAGGCGGGGGCGTCGGCGCCGGAGATGGCGACGCGGCGGGACTGCTCCCAGAGGGGTGCCCAGTACTGCTCGTCGATCTCTCGGACGGCGTCGGGGTCGTCGACGATGACGCCGAGCTCGGCGAGGTTCGCGTCGTAGAGGTTCTGCGAGCCGACGTAGAACGCGAGCTGATCGACCATGAAGTACTTCGCGTGGTTGCCGAGCGTCGCGCCGTCGGGCCAGACGTCCTCGGGCGACGCGCGCAGGGTCGCGACGTGGAAGCGCTCGCACACGAGCTCGCGCGCGGTCGAGCCGGCCGGGACCACGTCGGGATGCGCCTCGAGCCACATCAGCTGCGCATTGGCGGCGTCCTCGGGCGTCCACCCGTTGCCGTAGGCCTCGCCGCTGCCTCCGACGCCGCCGGGCGTCGATCCCGACGTGCTGAGCGCGACGCGCACGTCGACGCCGCGCGCCATCGCGCGTCCGAACGCACCGAGCACCGGCTCGGGCCAGTCGCCGATGCTCACGCCCGCGACTCGCAGCGGACCGAGATCCTGCAGCGAGAGATCGATGCGGCGCTCCGCCGACTCGAGCATCGCGATCAGCGCGGCGTCCGCGGGGTTCTCCCCGAGCCCGCCGTAGCGCCCGAGCGGGATCACGCGCGCGCCGCCGGTGCGCGCCGCAGGCGCGACGTCGTCGTAGGTCGGAGGACACTCCGGCGCCGAGCTCGGGAACGTGCTGAGGCCGGTCCGCCCCGTGACGCTGTGGCCCTCGCAGACGTACTCCCAGAGGGGATTCGCGAACCGATGCGCGAGGATCGCGGCGGGGCCGCGCATCTGGATCGAGAGGTCGTGCACCGGCGAGCTCGCGAGGTAGTGCTGGGAGTAGAGGTTGGTGCCGCCTTCGATCAGGAAGTCACCGTCGACCGCGACGATCTTGGAGTGGTTCCACGAGCTCGTGCCGATGCGGTACGCGCCGATCGAGATCGTGATCGGCGAGCTCGCGTCGACGTCGCGGGTGAGCGACGCCAGCACGGCGTCGGTGTCGATCGACGAGCCGATGATGTTGCCGAAGAGGAGACGCACGATCAGCGGTCGGCCGGTGCGCGACAGGTACGTCAGCGCGTTGCGGATCGCCGCCTCGAAGCGACCGTCCGGCGGCGAGAGGCTCGTCAGGTCGACGCGGAGCTCGGCGCGCGTGATCGCGTCGTACATCTCGTCGTAGAAGAAGTCGGAGTGCCCGACGCAGAGGGAGCGCGCGCTCTCGCCCGGCTCGATCACCGTCGCCGCGACCGGTCGGCAGGTGCCGCCCTCGGTGCAGTCCGAGGCCACACTGCAGGGGCGCAGGCCGAAGTCGGGATCGCAGCCCTCGCCGGTGCACGTCGCGACCTCGAGGCTCGCGAGAGGCTCGCCCCAGTGCTCGGCAGGCGGCGTCTGGAGGATCCAGCCCGGCTCGAGCACTGCGTCGCCGAACGCGTCCCACGCCGTGCCCCGCTCCGCCGGGAAGCCGACGTCGAGCGCGTCGAGCGCGGCGCGCGCCGGTCGTGAGAAGTCGGACGGCTCGAGCGGGCGCGGTGGGCCCGCGTCGGGCTCGGTGCCGCCGTCGTCGCCCACGCTGCCGTCCTGCTCGACCATACCGTCGGTGGCGACCGACGCATCCGCTGGGACGCCCATGATCTCGGTGTCGCCGCAGGCGACGAGCAGGAGCGCGCAGGCGACGAGCGCGGCCGCGCGCTCCTGGAAGCCCACCGGTGGGGTCGGACGCTGCACCATGCGCGGAGGGTACCCTCGAACCAGCGGCGGCCGCGCTCAGAACCCCACGCGGCGCATCACGAAGCGCGGCAGGCCTCTGATCACGCCCATGATCGGACGCCACGCCGACGGCGCGTACACCTCGGGGGTGCCGCGATCGATCGCGCGCACGACGATCGCCGCGACCTCGTCGGGCTCGCCGGCGAACGGCGGCGACTTGAGCCCGGCCGTCATGCCGGTCTTCACGAAGCCCGGCTTCACCGTGATCACCCGCAGGCCATCGGCGTGGTGCTTGTGATCGATCGCCTCGAGGTAGCGCGTGAGCCCCGCCTTCGCGGCGCCGTACAGCGCGACCGGCTTGCGGCCGCGATCGCCCGCGACCGAGCTGAACACGCAGAGCGTGCCCGCCGTGCCGCGCGACGCCGCCGCGAGCAGCCGCTTCCGTGCCTCCTCGCAGAAGAGCACGGTGTTCGTGAAGTCGATGGTCAGCAGGCGCTGCGTCAGCGCCGCGTCCGCCTCGAGCTCCGCCTGCGTCGCGAAGATCGCCGCGGTGACGACCACGACGTCGATCCCGCCGAGCGCGCGCTCCGCCGCATCGAGCGCGCCGGGGAACGTCTCCGGTCGCTCGAGATCGCAGATCGCCCATCCGATCGCGCTCGGCGCCGCGCCCGATCGGATCGCGAGATCGGATGTGGTGCGCGCGAGCTCGTCTTCCGAGAGCCCGAGCACGAACACGCGATCACCGCGCGCCGCCAGCGCCCGTGCGACCGCGCGACCCATCCCGCTCGTCGCGCCGAGCACCACCACGCGCTTCGGTCCGCGCGCGCCTCGCCTCATCCCCATCAGCGTGTTCCTTCCGCGCTCACGGCCGATCTCCGAAGAGACGCACCGACTGCGCGCTGCGGATCCGTCCGGAGGGATCCCACTTCTCGCGCACGCGCTGGAAGTCGGGCAGCCGCGTCTCCATCGCGAGGAAGTGCTCGCGGCGCGTGAACTGATCCTTGGTCAGATAGATGCGTCCGCCCTCGCGGATCACCTGCTCGTTGAGCGCGTCGATCAGCGCCTGCGTGTCGTCGCGCACCGGGATGTCGAGCGCGATCGAGATCCCCTTCATCGGGAACGACAGCATGCCCTTGCCCTCGGGCCCGCAGTTCTTGATCACGCAGAGCATCGAGGCGCCGCCGCGCGTCGTGAGGATGTCGAGGATGCGCCGCGCCGCGGCGCCCGCGTCGCGGTCGGGCAGCACGCACTGGTACTGCGTGAACCCGCGCGGGCCGTACATCCGGTTCCAGTGGTGGATCGCGTCGAGCGGGTAGAAGAACGTCTCCCAGTGCGCGATGCCGTGCTTCTCGCGCGGCAGGTGCTGCCAGTAGTACGCCGAGTTGAAGGCGCGCACCGAGCCGCGGTTGAGCACCCAGCTCGGCAGCTCGAGCGGCATCGTGACGCGCGGCAGCGGGCGGGGATACCGCTTCGGTGCGCGCTCCGGGTCGGCGAAGTCGCCCGCCATCAGGATGCCGCGCCCCATGTTCCGGCCGCGCGTCAGCAGATCGATCCAGCCCATCGTGCACGGCAGCCGGTGCGACGCCTCCTGGAGCGCGGCGACGAAGTGCTCGATGTCGTCGATGCGCCGGCTCTCCTGCAGGATCCACGGCGTCCGGATGCGCATCATCCGCACCTCGACCTCGAGGATGTGCCCCGTGAGGCCCATGCCGCCGATCGTCGCGCGGAACAGATCGTCGTGCTCCGCGTCGCTGCACCACAGCACGCGACCGTCGGCGACGCGCATCTTCAGCCGCGTGACGTGCTCGCCGAAGCAGCCGCGCGCGTGGTGCTCCTTGCCGTGCACGTCGCTCGCGACCATCCCGCCGAGCGTCACGAACTGTGTGCCCGGCGTGACCGGCACGAACCAGCCGCGCGGCAGCAGGATCCGGTTGAGCGCGAGCAGCGAGAGCCCCGCCTCCGCGCGCAAGACGCCGGTGTCGTGATCGAAGGCGAGCAGCCGATCCGCGAGCGCGGTGCCGACGACCTCGCCGACGCTCTCGGGCGGCAGCGAGCTGTCGCCGTACGACCGTCCGAGCCCCCGGCTCAGCACCGCGCGCTCGGTCGCGCGCTCGAGGTTCTCGGAGCGCAGCTCGCGCCCGCGGACCTTGATGCGGCCCCACCCCTCGATCGTTCCGTTCTGCATGGAGCAGCGGACTAGCGCTGCGCGCCGACGCCGTCCAGCGCGCTGCGGCCAGGGCGCGGCGCGTGGGCGCGAGCCGTCGGCTGCCGGGGTCGAGCCGCGAGGCGCTGCCGCCAGCAGAGCCGTGCCTCAGCGACGCGGTGCGTCGGGCTCGCTCGGCGAATTGCGCTAAGAGGGCTCGCCATGCACACCATCAGCGGCTCGGATTCCCGCATGACCCACCACGATCGCCCGGTGTCGCCTTCGTCCGACGGTTCAGCGCGCGTGGCGCCCCGGCTGCGCGGCCGCGCGCTGCTCGCGAGCCCGCTGCACAACCGCGACCTCGCGTTCACGCACGAGGAGCGCGCCGCGCTCGGCCTCGAGGGGATCCTGCCGGCGGCGGTGCAGACGCTCGAGGAGCAGGTCACGGTCGCGCGCGCGCAGGTGATGTCGCACGAGCGTCCGATCGATCGCTTCGTCGCGCTCGCCGAGCTCGAGGCGCGCAACGTCGTGCTCTTCTATCGGGTGCTGGTGCAGCACATCGAGGAGATGCTGCCGCTGGTCTACACGCCGACCGTCGGCGAGGCGTGCGAGCGCTACAGCGAGATCCTGCGTCGCCCGCGCGGCGTGTGGATCACCACCGAGCACCGCGGCCGCGTCGCCGACGTGCTGCGGTCGGCGCTGGAGAACCGCACCGAGCGCCGCGACATCGAGCTGATCGTGCTCACCGACAACGAGCGCATCCTCGGCCTCGGCGATCAGGGCGCGGGCGGCATGGGGATCCCGGTCGGCAAGCTCGCGCTCTACAGCGCCGCCGCGGGCTTCCACCCCGAGGCCGTGCTGCCGATCAGCCTCGACGTCGGCACCGACAACGCGCGCCTCCGCGAGAGCCCGCGCTACGTCGGCCTCCGCGAGCGCCGCATGCGCGGCCCGGCGTACGACGCGCTGGTCGACGAGCTCGTCGACGCCGTCAAGGCGTGCTGCCCTCGCGCGCTCCTGCAGTTCGAGGACTTCAAGAAGGCGAACGCGCTCGATCTGCTGGCGCGCCACCGCGATCGCCTGCTGACGTTCAACGACGACATCGAGGGCACCGCGGCGGTGGCGGTCGCGGGCGTGATCGCGTCGAGCCGCAAGAGCGGCATCGCGATGCGCGATCAGCGGATCGTGATCGTCGGTGCGGGCGCGGCGGGCATCGGCATCGCGCGGCTCTTGCGGCGCGAGCTCGCGGAGCAGGGGCTCTCGGGCGACGCGCTGATCCGCGCGATCGCCGTGCTCGACTCGCGCGGCCTCTTGATCGACGGCCGCGAGATGGACGAGGTCTACAAGCAGGAGCTCGCATGGCCGCGCGAGCTCGCGCGCGAGGCGGGGCTCGATCCCGACTGCGAGCACGACCTGCACGCGGTGATCGCGGCGCTCGCGCCCACCGCGCTGATCGGGACCTCGGGCCAGCCGAAGGTCTTCGACGAGCGCATCGTCCGCGCGATGGCGTCGCGGGTCGCGATGCCGGCGATCTTCCCGCTGTCGAACCCGACACGCTCCAGCGAGGCGGATCCGGCGGATCTCGTGCAGTGGACCGAGGGGCGCGCGGTGATCGCCACCGGCAGCCCGTTCCCGACCGCACGCTGGGGCGATCGCGCGATCCGCGTCGCGCAGGGGAACAACGTCTGGATCTTCCCGGGCGTCGGCCTCGGCGCGCTCGCCGCGGGCGCGCGGCGCGTGACCGACGGGATGTTCACGGCGGCCGCGCACGCGCTCGCGGAGGCCGTGCTGCAGCAGGACCTGGACGAGGGCGCGCTCTATCCGGCGATCCCGCGCCTGCGCGAGGTCACGATCGCGGTCGCGGTCGCGGTCGCGCGCGCCGCGGCCCGCGACGGAGCGGCGGAGGCATGCGACGAGCGCGAGCTGCGCGATCGCATCGCGAAGATGCAGTGGTCGCCCGAGTACCCCCAGCTCGGGATCGAGTGACGGCTCGAAGGCTGCGCTCCGAGACGTTCCGTCGCACGTGCCGGGCGCGCTCCCGTGCGCGCGCTCCCGTGCGCGCCCTCCGGGGCGAGCGCTCCTGTCGACTTCACTCCCCCGCGCGGCGCAGTCGTGCGCGCCGGCAGCGCAGCGCGACGATCGCGAGCACTGCCGCGAGG
>JALYRN010000244.1 GCA_030855295.1 Myxococcota bacterium
CGCCCGCTCCGGTCGCTTCCGTCCGCGCGCGAAGCGCGCGCTCCCGTACGCGCCCTCCGGGGCGAGCACTCCGGTCGACTCGGTCCAGCGCTCGTTCGTTGCATCGGGATCGACGCGATGATCCGCAACGAGCGAGCATCGGGGCGCGCCCAAGGATCTCGCCGACGTGGAGACGCTCGAGGAGATCAGTCGTTCTCGCCCGTGAGCCTCAGCGCGGCCTCGAGCAGCATCGTCGTCGTCGCGTGCAGCGCCTCGAGCTCCATGTACTCGTCGGCGCCGTGGCCGGTGTAGGGGCGGCCCGGAAGCGCGGGGCCGAAGTCGACGGCGCCCGGGAACAAGCGGGCGTACGTGCCGCCGCGGATCGAGATCGGCGCCGCGCCGCGGTCGCCGGTGCGCGCGCGCCAGATCGCCATCAGGGTGGGGACCAGCTCGCCCTCGAGCTCGGCGACGTGGGGCTCGCCGACGTAGACGTCGTCGACCGCGCGGATGCCGCGCCCGTGCGTCCGGCGGACCCGCGCCAGCGCGGCGTCGAGGCGTGCGCGGAACTCGTCGCTGGTCATGCCGCGCGGCCTTCGCATGTTGATCTGCAGCCGCACTCCGTCGTCCTCGGTGCGCAGCACGGTGGGTGCGACCAGGAGCTCGCCCATCAGCTCGTCGACGTAGCGGACCCCGAGGCGCTCGCCATGATGATCGCCGTCGAGCAGCGCGCGCACGATCGCGAGCGTCGTCGCGACGCCGTTCTCGGCGAGCTCGAGCCGCCCCGCGATCCCGCCGAGCAGCCAGATCGCATTGCGCCCTTGCTCCGCGGTCGACGAGTGCGCGGAGCGACCGCGCGCGACGATGCGGACGACGCGCTCTCCGTCGTGCTCGACCGCCTCGACGTCGATCCGGAACGCCGCGTCCGCTCGCGACTCGAGATCTTCGCGAGCCGCCTCGCGCGCGGAACCGACGAACGCATCGACCGCGACGCCTCGCGGCGCGCGCACGACGAGCTCGGCCTGGTCGGGCACCTGCGTGAGGAAGAGCCCTCCCCTCGCCGCGAGCGCCACCGCGCGACGCTCGCGCGCTCGCTCGCGGCCGCGCGGAACCACCAGCCCCCATGCGACGAAGCCGCTCTCCGCCGCGACCACCGGGAACGACGAGTCGATCGACACCACGTGCTGCGCGCGCGGCGCCTCCGCGGCGTAGCGCTGCATGCCGTCCCACTCGTCCTCTTCGGCGGTGCCCGCCGCCAGCACGATCGCGCCGTCCGCCGGCGCGATGCCGGCGTCGGCGAGCGACGCGAGCACGATCATCGCGGCCGCCATCGGGCCCTTGTCGTCCTCGGTGCCGCGGCCGTAGAGACGGCCGTCGCGCACGCTCGCGGCGAACGCCGGCACGGTCCAGCCCGCGGGGATCGCGTCCTCTGCGATCACGATCGGCGGGTCGTTCACCGGCACCACGTCGGCGTGCACCACGAGCGACAGCGCGCGCTCGCTCGCGCGGCCCGGCAGCACGATCTCCCAGGCGTCGTGATCGCCCGAGACCCGCCAGCCGAGCCCGGCGTCGCGCGCCCAGGCCTCGAGGAACGCCGCCATCCGCAGGTGCTCGGGGTTCTGCCCCGCCGGCGCGATCGCGGCGATGGTCTGGAAGCGCACGAGCTCGGTCGTCAGCGCGATCGCCTCGGCGTCACCACAGATCTCGATCGAGCGTCGCAGGACGCCGGTCGCGACCTCGCGCACCATCGGATCGGCGATCGGGCGTGGCCCTCCGATGCAGCCGCGCGGGCACCACGTCTCGAGCGCGCTCACGCGTGCCGTCTCGCCCGCGTGTCGTGCCTCCCGCAGCGCGACGCGACGAAGCCGCTCGAGCCGCTCGCGCGGAGGCCCCGGGCACGCGAGCTCCCACGCATCACCGACCTCGGCGCCGGCGCTCTCCGGCTCGACCGTCTCGCGCGCGTCGGGTGCGGTGCGAGGCGCTGGCTCGGGCGCGCCGCCGCACGCGACCGCGCACGCCATCGCGATCAGGATCAGGATCAGGATCAGACCAGCGCGGGGCACGCCAGGGATCCCTCTCCGAACGGGCAGTCCGCCGCGAACACCGGCCGCTCTGCCGGCTCGATCCAGCCGCGCGCGATCGCGTCGATCACGGCCGGCAAGAGCCGATGCTCCTGCACCTGGATGCGTCCGTGCAGCGACGCGACGTCGTCGCCCGGCAGCACCGGCACCGCGGCCTGCGCGAGGATCGGACCGGTGTCGACGCCGGCATCGACCAGGTGCACCGTGCACCCGCTCAGGCGCGCGCCCATCGCGAGCGCCTGCTCGACGCCGTCGGCGCCCGGGAACGCGGGCAGCAGCGCGGGGTGCACGTTGACCATGCGGTACGGGAAGCGCGCGAGCATCGCCGGGCCGACGATGCGCATGAACCCCGCGAGCACGACCAGCCCGGGCTCGAACACCGCGACCTCCGCCGCGAGCGCCGCATCCCACGCATCGCGCGCCGCGAAGTCCTTGGGGCGGCACACGCGCGTCGCGATCCCGCGCTCGGTCGCGAACGCGAGCGCCTCGGCCGACGCTCGATCGCTGATCACCGCCGCGATGCGGGCGTGGCAGCGCCCTTCGTCGATCGCCGCTGCGATCGCACGCAGGTTCGAGCCGCGCCCCGAGACCAACACGGCGAGCTCGAAGGGGGCGTTTCCAGGGGGCATGGGCGCGGATGGAAGCAGATCGGAGGCAGCGTCGCCAGGGTGCGGCCCCTCGGGCGATCGTTGCGTCGGTCGGCGCCAGGCCGCATGAACCGAGGCTCAGCCATGGCACCTCCCCCCCGCGAGCCTTCTTCCCGCGAGCATCCGTACGCATCGTTCCTCGATCGCGTGCAGAAGCCGTCGCGCTACGTCGGCGGCGAGCACGGCGAGGTGCGCAAGGACTGGGGCAGCGTCGAGGCGCGCCTCTGCCTCGCGTTCCCCGACGTCTACGACATCGGGATGAGCCACCTCGGCTTCAAGATCCTCTACGGCATCGTCAACGAGCATCCGAAGCTGCTCGCGGAGCGCTGCTACGCGCCGTGGACCGACATGGAGGCCGAGCTGCGCGCGGCCGGCGAGCCGCTGCGCTCCCTGGAGAGCGCGCGGCCGCTGCGTGACTTCGACGTGATCGGGTTCTCGCTGCAGTTCGAGCTGACGTTCACGAACATCCTGCTGATGCTCGATCTCGGCGGCGTGCCGCTGCGCGCGGCGGACCGCGGCGAGGACGATCCGCTGGTGATCGCCGGCGGCCCGGTCGCGACGCACTCGGAGCCGCTCGCGCCCTTCCTCGATGCGATCGTGATCGGGGACGGCGAGGAGAAGACCGCCGAGATCCTGCTGACCTGGACCGCGCTGAAGAAGAGCGGCATGCCGCGGCGCGAGCGCCTGCGTGAGCTGGTGCGCGTCAGCACGAAGACGGGCGGCGGCATCTACGTGCCCTCGCTCTACGAGACCGAGCTCGAGCCCGCGACCGGCGTGCACGTCGTGAAGCGCCCGAGCGACGAGACGCTGCCCTTCCCGGTGCAGCGCGCGATGGTCGCGAACCTGAACGACTATCCGTTCCCCTCGGGCGGCCCCGTCAGCGCGACCGAGAGCGTGTTCGATCGCGTCTCGGTCGAGGTCGCGCGGGGCTGCACCGAGGGCTGCCGCTTCTGCCAGGCGGGCATGATCTACCGCCCGGTGCGCGAGCGCGATCCGGAGTCGATCGTCGACACGATCACGCGCGCCGTGAAGGAGGGCGGCTACGACGAGGCGTCGCTCACGTCGCTCTCGACCGCCGACTACAGCGCGATCCATCCGCTCGTCAAAGCGGTGATGAAGAAGTTCGAGAAGGACACCGTCGCGCTCTCGGTGTCGTCGCTGCGCGCGTACGGGCTCGACGAGGATCTGCTCGACGAGATCAAGAAGGTGCGCGCGACCGGGCTGACGTTCGCGCCCGAGGCGGGCACCCAGCGCATGCGCGACGTGGTGAACAAGAACATCACGGAAGAGCAGCTGATGACGACGGCCGAGCGCGTGTTCTCGCGCGGCTGGGTCAAGATGAAGCTCTACTTCATGATCGGTCTGCCGACCGAAGAAGAAGAAGACGTCCGCGGCATCGTGCAGACCGGCGCGCGCGCGCACGAGGTCGGCCGCAAGCTGCAGAAGGGCCGCGGCCCCGAGGTCGTGGTGTCGGTCTCGATCCACGTGCCGAAGCCGCACACGCCCTTCCAGTGGTGCGCGATGGACTCGCGCGAGACCGCGGAGAAGAAGCAGTTCTGGCTGCGCGAAGAGGCGCGGAAGACGGGGGTGAAGCTGCGCACCCACGACTCCGAGGGCAGCTGGCTCGAGGGCGTGATCGCGCGCGGCGATCGCCGCATCGGCGACGTGATCGAGACCGCGTACCGGAGCGGCGCGCGCTTCGACTCGTGGGAGGAGCGCCTCGACAAGAAGGCGTGGCAGAGCGCGTTCGAGCAGCACGAGGTCGACACCGCGCGCTATCTCGAGACGCTGCCGGTGACGGCGCGGCTGGCGTGGGATCACCTCGACGTCGGGCTCGAGGACGGGTTCCTGCTGCGCGAGTACCGCAAGGCGCTGGCGAACCGGCTGAGCCCCCCCTGCGGCAAGGTCGCGGGCGCGTTCGTGCACCACACGAACCTGATGGACGCGCAGAGCGATGCGCGGCGGCTGGTCTGCTACGACTGCGGCGTCGCGTGCGACATGGGCCAGATGCGCGAGGAGCGCCTGGTCTTCCTGCGCAAGCTCGGCGCCGAGGAGCCGCCGGCGCCGCGCGCGCCGCGGGAGCCGGGCGCGCCTCCGAAGCGGGTGCTGCCGAAGAACCAGCGCGCCGCGCCGAAGCGCGATCAGGGCGCGCCGCTGCGGCTGCGCGTCGCGTTCCGCAAGGTCGGGCTCGCGGCGTACCGCGGGCACCTCGATCTCGTGCGCGTGCTGCCGCGCATCTTCCGTCGGGTGGAGATGCCCATCTGGTACACCGAGGGCTTCCATCCGCGCGCCGACATGGTGTTCGGGCCGGCGCTCTCGCTCGGGATCTCGAGCCTCTCCGAGCACCTCGATCTGCGGATCGACTCGAGCATTCCGTTCGAGCTCGAGGGCCTGGTCGATCGCCTCAACGCGGTCAGCGAGGCGGGCCTCGAGTTCACCGCGGCGCGCGCGCTCGGCGCGCAGGACGCCGGCATCAACAAGGTGATCGAGGAGGCCGAGTACGTCGCCGCGCTGCCGCACGCGTGGCTCGTCGAGAACGGCCTCGCGGATCTCGACGCGCTCCGGGCGCGCATCGAGGAGGCGCGCGCCGGCTCGCTGGTCGTGCGCCGCGTGATCGAGGGCATCGGCAAGGACGTCGACGTCGCGAAGTACCTGCTCGCGATCGATCCCGGCGAGGGCGCGGAGTCGCTCGAGGACGCGGGCCTCGGCGGCGCGCTGGTGCCGCTGCGCATCCGGCTGGCGATCACCGGCCAGGGCACCGCGAAGGCGAGCGAGGTCATCGAGGCCGTCCTCGGCGCGAACGTTCCTCATCGCCTGGTGCGCGTCGGATTGTTCGCGCAGCGCGAGGGCCGCCGCGTCGACCCCCTCGAGCTAGACGCGCTCCGCGTGCGCCCGGCGGTCCCGGTCACCGTCACCGCCGACGCGCCCTGAGCGGATCACGGGGACAGGATCGCAGCCGTAAGTAGCCGAAATCGCGAGGCTCCTGCGGACAGTCGTACAAACTGTCGCTTTCCCCTGGAGATTCGCGCACTCCCCCGAGCTCGGGACGAATCCGACCAGGAACGCACGACGGTAACCTGACAGATGGCTGACACGCGGGCGGCGAGACGGCCTTGATGCGAGCGGCGCCGAGCCCCACGGTCTTCGTCCACCTCCGTGCCCGAAGGCGACACTCTCCACCGCGCGGCGGCGCGGCTACGGCCTCTGCTCGAGGGGCGGCGGGTGCGCGCGCTGGCGCTGCCGCGGCGCGGCCAGCGGATCGACGCGCTGACGGGGAAGCGGATCGAGCTGGTCGAGGCCCGCGGCAAGAACCTGCTGATCACCTTCGAGGGTGGCACCGTGCTCCATACGCACCTCCAGATGAACGGCGCGTGGCGCGGCTACGGGCCTGGTGAGCGCGTTCCGGCGATCACCGGCGACGTGGTGGTCGCGATCGAGGTCGACGGCGCGGTCGCGCTCTGCTTCCGCGCGCCGACCGTGCGCCTGCTGCGCGCATCTGCGCTCGTGGCCGACGAGACCATCGGCGCGCTCGGGCCCGATCCGATCCGCGACGACTTCGACGCCGACGCGGCCCTCGCCCGGCTCCGGGAGCGCGATGCCGAGCCGCTCGGCGTCGCGATCCTCGACCAGCGCGCGATCGCGGGGATCGGCAACGTCTGGAAGAGCGAGCTGCTGTTCGAGCAGCGCCTCGATCCCTTCGCGCCGGTCGCGCGCTTCGCCGATGACGAGCTCCGCAAGCTGCTCGCGCGCGCCGTGGCGCACATGCGGCACGGGATGCGGCCGAGCCGCGTGTACCGACGCGCCGGCAGGGCGTGCTCGCGCTGCCGCGGCGCGATCGCGATGGAGCGGCAGGGGCCGCTGCACCGCTCGACGTATTTCTGTCCGCGATGCCAGCCGGCGCGCGCCGAGGCGAGCCCGTGAGCCGCGCGCGCAAGCTCGCGCCCAAGGCGGATCCGCTCGCGGCGTTCTCCGAGCCGACCCGCGCGTGGTTCACCTCGTCGTTCGCGTCGCCCACCGACGCGCAGCGCGCGGGCTGGGCGCCGATCACCGAAGGCGCATCGACGCTGCTGCTCGCGCCGACCGGCTCCGGCAAGACGCTCGCCGCGTTCCTCTTCGCGATCGATCGCGCGACGTTCGCGCCCGAGCCCGACCCCAAGCAGCGCTGTCGCGTGCTCTACGTCTCGCCGCTCAAGGCGCTCGCGATCGACGTCGAGCGCAACCTGCGCGCGCCCCTCGCGGGCATCACCGCCACCGCCGAGCGGATCGGCGCGCCCTTTCGCCACCTCGAGGTCGGCGTGCGCTCGGGCGACACCCCGCAGACCGAGCGCGCGCGACTCGCGCGTCGCCCGCCCGACGTGATGATCACGACGCCGGAGTCGCTCTATCTCCTGCTGACGTCGAACGCGCGCGACGGGCTCGCCTCGGTCGAGACCGTCATCATCGACGAGATCCACGCGATCGCCGGCACCAAGCGCGGCGCGCACCTTGCGCTCTCGCTCGAGCGCCTCGACGCGCTGCGCGCCTCGCGCGGCACCACGACCCCGGTGCAGCGCATCGGGCTCTCGGCAACACAGCGACCGCTCGACGAGATCGCGCGCCTGCTCGGCGGCGGCGCGATCACCCCCGAGAGCAGCACCTGGACCGCGCGCCCCGTCACGATCGTCGACGCCAGCGCGCCCAAGGCGATCGCGCTGCGCATCGAGGTGCCGGTCGAGGACATGAGCAAGCTCGGCATGGGACGCCAGAGCGAGAACGCCCGCGGACCGCTCGCCGGCGGTCCGCCCGAGGCCGAGGGGCGCTCGATCTGGCCGAGCATCCACCCACGCCTGGTCGAGCTGGTGCGCGCCCACCGCTCGACGATGGTCTTCGTGAACTCGCGCCGCCTCTCCGAGCGCCTCGCCGCCGCGCTCAACGAGACCGCGGGCGAAGAGCTCGCGCTCGCGCACCACGGCTCGGTCGCGCGCGAGCAGCGACAGCAGATCGAGGACCGCCTCAAGTCGGGCGCCCTGCCCTGCATCGTCGCGACCTCGTCGCTCGAGCTCGGCCTCGATCTCGGCGCGGTCGATCTCGTGATCCAGATCGAGGCCCCGCCCTCGGTCTCCTCGGGCCTGCAGCGGATCGGCCGCGCGAGCCACCACGTCGGCGGCACCTCCGAGGGCGTCGTCTTCCCGAAGCACCGCATGGATCTGCTCGCGGCCGCCGCCGCCGTGAAGTGCATGCGGCTCGGCGAGGTCGAGCCCACCGCGTACCCGCGCTCGCCGCTCGACGTGCTCGCGCAGCAGATCGTCGCGATCGTGTCGATGGACGAGCTGCACGAGGGCACGCTCTTCGATCTCGTCCGAGGCGCCGCGCCGTTCGCCGAGCTGACGCGCGGCAGCTTCGACGGCGTGCTCGACATGCTCGCGGGCCGCTATCCATCCGACGAGTTCGCGGAGCTCAAGCCGCGCGTGGTGTGGGATCGCGTCACCGGGATCATCCGCGCGCGCCAGGGCGCCAAGCGCCTCGCGGTCGTGAACGCCGGCGTCATCCCCGACCGCGGCCTCTACGGCGTCTTCCTCGCGAGCGGCGAGCGCGACGGCAAGACCTCGCGGCGCGTCGGCGAGCTCGACGAGGAGATGGTCTTCGAGGCCCGCGAGGGCGAGGTCTTCCTGCTCGGCGCGTCGTCGTGGCGCATCGTCGAGATCACGCACGACCGCGTGCTGGTCGAGCCCGCGCCCGGGCAGCCCGGCAAGATGCCGTTC
>JALYRN010000245.1 GCA_030855295.1 Myxococcota bacterium
GCCAGAGCGCGTCGTCGTCGCCGCCCGCGAACGCCTCGAGCTCGGCGGGCAGCCGCTTGCGCTCGTCTTCGGGGCGCCGCCGCACGACCTGCACCGGGCGCTGGCCACGCCCGCCGCCCGCCGCTGCTCCCTTGCCTTCGTCGCTCTTGCGCCTCGCCATGATCGGCCGCGTCCTCTAGGAGTCGGGACGCAGCAGGTCAAGTCGCGTCGCGCGCTTGCGCATGGCCCGGGGTCGCGTACAATCCGCGCCCTCATCGAGCGGGGATCACCTTCGATCCCCCGCCTGCGGGCGCGGCGACGCTGCCTGTGGCGCAAAGGAAAGAACGAATGTACGCAGTCATCAAGACCGGCGGGAAGCAGTACCGGGTCGCAGAAGGCGACCGCCTCCGCGTCGAGAAGCTCCCGGGCGACGTCGGCGCCGCCATCACCTTCGGTGAGGTGCTGATGATCGGTGGGGACAAGATCTCCATCGGCAAGCCGCTGCTCTCCGGCGCCAAGGTCACCGCGACGATCGTCGCGCAGGACCGCGCCAAGAAGATCATCGTCTTCAAGTTCAAGCGCCGGAAGAACTACCGCCGCAAGCGCGGTCATCGGCAGCCGTTCACCGAGATCAAGATCACCGGCGTCAGCGCCTGATCCGAGAGGAGCAAGCACCATGGCTCACAAGAAGGGGCAGGGCTCTTCGCGCAACGGGCGCGACTCCAACTGCCAGTATCGCGGCGTGAAGGTCTACGGCGGCGAAGAGGTCATCGCCGGCAACATCCTCGTTCGTCAGGTCGGCTCGTCGATCCACGCGGGGAACAACGTCGGCGTCGGGAGCGACTTCACGCTCTGGGCGCGCATCGACGGCATCGTGCGGTACGAGCGCCAGGGCAGGGATCGCCAGCGCGTCTCGGTCTACGCGAAGGACGACCCGCGGGCCGTCCCGCCGCCGAAGAACTGAGCTCTCGGGGCTGAGCTCTCGCGGGGGCTGAGCTCTCGGGACGAAAGAAGCGGCCGCCCTGCACGGGGCGACCGCTTCTCGCGTTCCGTCTCGTGCGGGGCGACCGCTTCTCGCGTTCCGTCTCGTGCGGGCGGCGACTGCTTCTCGCGTTCCGTCCGCTCGCGTTCCGTGCTCTCATCGCGCGCGATGGCACGTCGGATCTCGGGCGGAATGGTCGCGGGGATCGCACTCGCCGGCGCGCTCTTCCTCTGCTGCGCCGGCGGCGGTGCGATGGTCGCCGGCGGCCTGTTCCTCCAGTCCCGGGTGTCCGAGCTCGCAGCGGCATGCGATGGCCAGCCGGTGCCCTCCGCGCGCGCGTTCGCGATCGGAACGCCGGGGCCGCATCGCGTGACCGTGATGGAGCGCGGGGCATCGGGCGGCTGGACCGCGCAGTTCGGCCGCGTCCGGAGCGACTGGGGCAGCGACACGACCGCGACCACCGAGATCGTCGTCTGCCTCGAGCCCGAGACCGAGCGCATCGCGGAGACCTGCGAGTACGAGGGCGGCCGCGTGCTGAGCCGCGTGCAGTTCGATCAGCGCTTCCGCATCGTCGCCGCGAGCACCGGCACGCCCCTCTTCGAGACCGCGATCACCGGCGGCGAGGCGACGGTGTGCCCGGAGATCCTGGTCGGCGACGGGATGACCTTCCGCTACGAGGGCCCGCACGTCGGCGACTCGGCGGTCGCCCTCGAGACCCTGCTCCAGCCGATCGTCGCGCCGTGATAGGATCGCCCTCGTGACGTCGCAGCTCGCGCTGCCCCTGCGCACGACCATCCAGGAGTCGCTCCTGCAGGTGCCGAGCGCGAAGCGCATCCACGTCAACCGCAACCTGCGCCTCGAGACGGTCGCGTGGGTCGGCTTCGACATGGACTACACGCTCGCGATCTACCGGCATCCCGAGATGGATCGCCTCGCGATCGAGGCGACCGTCCGCAAGATGGTCGAGAAGTTCGGGCGGCCCGAGTCGCTGCTCGCGATGCCGTTCCGGAGCGACTTCCCGATCCGCGGCGTCCACGTCGACAAGAAGCTCGGCAACGTGCTGAAGATGGATCGCTACCGCTACGTGAAGCGCGCGTACCACGGCATGCGCGAGCTGACGAAGGAAGAGCGGCGCCAGCACTACCACTCGCGCCCGGTGCGCGCGGGGACGAAGCGGTACCACTGGGTCGACACGCTCTACGCGCTGCCCGAGGTCACGGTGTACGCCGCGACGATCGAGCACCTCGAGCAGCTGGGCATCGAGGTCGACTACGCCGCGCTCTTCGACGAGGTGCGCGAGTGCATCGACATCGCGCACCAGGACGGGTCGATCACCGAGCCGATCGCCGCGGATCCCGAGAAGTACCTGGAGCGCGACCCGAACCTCGGCCCGACGCTGCACAAGCTCCGCAGCGCCGGCAAGAAGCTCTTCCTGCTGACGAACTCGCGCGCCGAGTACACCGAGCGCCTGATGTCGTGGATGCTCGACGGAGCGGTCTCGGAGTATCCGCGCTGGCGCAGCTACTTCGACGTCGTCGTGTGCGCATCGCGCAAGCCGCGCTTCTTCATGGAGACCGATCTGAAGTTCGAGGGCGCGGAGGAGGGCGTCGCGGCGCCCGAGCAGGGCTTCGCGTGCGGCTCGCTCTACCAGGGCGGCTGCCTGACGGAGCTCGAGCGCCTGCTCAAGGTCGCGAGCGACGAGATCCTCTACGTCGGCGATCACATCTACGGCGACGTGCTGCGCGCGAAGAAAGAGACCGCGTGGCGCACGATGATGATCGTGCAGGAGATGGGCGCCGAGCTGCGCGTCCACGACGAGATCCACGACGATCTCGCGCGCATCGACGAGCTGCACTCGCTCTGCGAGACGCTGACCGACGAGCTGCGCTTCCGTCAGGCGCAGATCAAGGCGATCGATCGCGAGGGGGAGCAGCGCGAGCTCGTGCTCGGTCGGGTCGCGCCGTCACCCGCGGCCGCCGCGGCGCGAGTGACGCACCGCCGCGCGATCGATCGCATCCGCGCCCGCCTGCACCGCGCCTGCGAGGAGCAGGAAGAGCTCGAGCAGAAGGTCGACCGCGCGTTCCATCCGTTCTGGGGCTCGCTCTTCAAGGCGGGGCCCGAGGTCTCTTCGTTCGGCGATCAGGTCGAACAGTACGCTTGCCTCTACACGGAGCGAGTCTCGAACCTCGTCCACTACTCGCCCGTGCATTACTTCCGGGGACCGCGGGACCGAATGCCCCACGAGCTCTGATTCCGCTCGCCCTTCTGGCGTCGCCTCGGCACCGCTCCCGCAGGGGAGCCCCGGGTGGCGTATGGACACGGAAGGGCGCGTGTCCTATACAACGGGTCGACCACGTGCGCCTGGCCATTTTCAGTGACGTGCACGCCAACATCGAGGCGCTGAGTGCTGTTCTCGAGGCGTACCGTCGCGAGAGCGTCGACGAGTACTACTGCCTCGGCGATGTCGTCGGGTACGGGGCGAGCCCGAACGAGTGCGCGGATCTGATCCGCAAACTCGCGAAGGTGACGATCCTCGGCAACCACGACGCCGCGGTCGCGGGGCGGATGGACTACTCGTACTACTACGAGGCCGCGCGCCAGGCGCTCGACACCCACGCGCGCTCGCTGACGCCGGACAACATGGCGTGGCTGAAGTCGCTTCCGTACAAGCACGAGCTGACGGATCACGGCGTCGACCTCTGCCACGGCTCGCCGCTGCGGCTCGAGGAGTTCGAGTACATCTTCGCGCCCGAGCAGGCGCGCGAGTGCTTGTCGATGTGGGACGAGCTCGGCGACCTCACGCTGATCGGGCACTCGCACCTCTGCAAGGTGTTCGCGCTGCGGCCGGGCGAGGTCGAGGAGCTGCCGGCGCGTCGCTTCACGCTGCGCAAGGGCTGGAAGTACATCGTCAGCGTCGGCTCGGTCGGGCAGCCGCGCGACTACGACAACCGCGCGAGCTACACGCTGTTCGACAGCGAGACGCGCGAGTTCGAGTTCAAGCGCGTCGAGTACGACATCGAGAGCGCGGCGACGAAGATCTTCGAGGGCAACCTCGAGCGGAACTTCGGGCATCGCCTCTTCATCGGCGTCTGAGCGCCGTCCGCTCGGGAATCAGCTCGGTGGGCTCGTGTCGGTGCGGCTGATCGGGTTCGGTGCGCGCGTGGAGCTGCGCGGCGCGTTTCGCCTGGAGCGAGGCGCGGGCGAGACGACGCTGCGCGCGTGGGACGGAGAGCGCGACGTCGAGCTCGACGTCGACGCGCTGCTCCGAGGCGAGCAGAGCACCGAGCTGTTCACCGCGAGCGGAGGCGACGATCAGGCGCGCGAGTGGACCATCGAGACCGACGTGCTCGCGTGCGCGTGGCCGAGCGGCTTCGCGCTGTGCAGCGATCCGGACGGCGTCTCGCCGTTCTTGCTGGTGGGCTCGGGCGACGCGATGCTGTGGATCAGCGGACCGCTCGCGCGCGAGACGTGTCTTCCGATCGAGCAGCTCGCGGGTGACGACCAGACGGTGCGCGCGATCGCGGAGACCAGCGAGGGCGATGCGCGGATCGATCTCGACTACGTGATCGACGGCGAGCTCTGGTGGCAGCGCCGCTACGTCGTCACGTGGGAGGACGAGCGCGCCCTGGTGCTGAGCGCGCAGTCGAAGGCGTCCGACGAAGAGCGGGTGCGAGCGGCGATCGACGAGCTCGAGAGCTCGCTCGAGCCGACCGCCCCGCGCGCCGCCGATCTCCCGAGCTGAGCCGTCACAGGAGTGCTCGCCCCGGAGGGCGCGCCCGGCGCGCGGACGGAAGCGCACGGAGCGGGCGAGCCGATCTTTGGACAGGCTCTGAGCGCTGGAGACTGCCTTCCTCGAGCGAAAGCCTCTTCAGTCCACGTCGAGGAGGCGGACCAGCCCCGTCCAGGGCGGCTCGCCGTCGACGGCCGCGAGCAGGCCGGGCGTCTGCATCGCGCCGATCTCGCTGACGCGCGGCGCGAGCGGCGGAGGCAGGGCGCGCGCGATCGACCAGCGCACCTCGAGCGCGCCAGCGATCCCGAGCGCCTTGAGGTGCGCGCCGAACGGCGCGAGGCGGGCGCCGAGGTCGGCCGCATCGTGCACCGCGACGTTCCGCCATCCGGGCGACAGACGCAGCGGCGCGTCGCCCTCGTAGGTGACGGCCCAGCCGTCTCCCTCGAAGAGCTCGCCGCGTGTCATGCCGACGCCGCGCCACTGCACCTGCTGCGCGCCGACGTGCACCGGGAGCGGGCCGCGCGGGAGCGTGCGCGCGAGGCCCGCGAGCGCACGCTCGGAGAGCACGCGCGCCAGCTCGGCGGCCGGGATCTTCGCGCCCGGCTCGACCAGCACGAAGTGCGGCGACAGACAGCCGCGCTGATCGTAGAGCGCGACGTCGAGCGCGATCCGATCGGCGACCTGCGCGAGGGACGCCTCGGTCGCGAGCGCGTCGGCGGGCACGTAGATCGCGCCGAGCCCGTGACCGTGCGCGACGAACGAGGTGGTCGCCGGCAGCGCCGCGCGGATCTCGGCGATGCTGCGATCGCTGCCCCACGCGTGGAGCACGTCGCAGCGGCTCGACATCGCGGCGAGCATCGCGCTCTCCTGCCGCGCGAACCGGAGCAGCGCGATCGAGTCGCCGAGCTCGGGGTCGGCCTCGCCGAGCGCGATCGCGAAGAGCTCCGAGAGGCCCTCGTCGGTGCTGCTCGGCTTCACCAGCACGGGCACGCGCGAGAGCAGCGCCCAGGCGAGGGGGCGCAGCGACGCGCTGAGCACGTTGCCCGCGAGCACCATCCCGGCGAGACGCGCGGGGCTCGTGGTGCGGCCGTGGTGGGCGCGATCGAACGCGGTGATGGCGGCGCGTAGGCGATCCTCGTGGAGCTCGGCGAGCGAGCTCGTCAGCGCGAGCTCGACGTTCTCGTCCGAGAGGCCGGACCGCGTGGGCAGCACGTCGCGCGCCTCGCGCCCGAGCTTCGACGTCGGATCCGCCAGCCGCGCGGCCGCGCTGGCGATCGCGCGCACCACGCGATCGACGTCGGCCG
Source organism: Myxococcota bacterium (assembly GCA_030855295.1). GTDB lineage: Bacteria > Myxococcota_A > Polyangia > Polyangiales > Sandaracinaceae > Sandaracinus. The sequence goes on from JALYRN010000245.1 coordinate 5,996, forward strand.
CGCGCAGGGCCGCGCCGGCATCGAGCGCGCGATCGATCACGCGATCGATCGACGTCGCGGGATCGATCGCGATCAGGTCCGGATCACGGGCAGCGCCGCTGCTCACGAGAGCGCCTCTTCGGTCGCGAGCGAGCATCCGCGCGGCGTCGCGCCGGGCGCGCGGCCGATCAGCGCGATGCGGCCGCCGGGATCGAGCCGCGCGAGATCGGCGGTCTGGATCGAGACCGCGGAGTCGAGGTTCGCCAGGTCGTCGATGCGCAGGATCCCGATCTGCCCCTCGCGCACCGGGCGCAGCGTCTCCGGATCGACCGGCGTCGCGCGCACCCAGGGCGGCACCCGGAGGTGACCGTCGAACTCGTACATCTGCGAGGACAGCTCGGTCATCCCGTACTCGCCGATCACGTGCTCGATCCCGAAGCGCTCCGCGACGATCGTGCGCATCGCCGCGGGATCGACCTCGCGCGAGCGCCCCTTGAAGCCGCCGGTCGGCATCGCGCGGCTGTCGCGCGGTGCGCGCCAGTGCGCGCTCGGGGGCATCGTCTCGTCGGCGTGCACGAACGCGAACGAGGTGCCGCAGATCACGATCGGCAGCGGCTCCTCGACCGCGCCGAGGAGCGCGGGGTGGAGCCGATCGAGATCGAGCGCGCCGCCGCGCCAGCACCAGAACGTCTCGCTCGCGAACCAGTGCTCGAAGCGGCCGAGCATGTACGAGAGCGACGAGTCGGGCGCGTCGTCGGGGTGCGGCGCGAGCATCGCGATGCGGATGCGCTCGCGCTCCGGGAAGAGCGCGTCGCGCGCGGCGGTCTCGGCCGCGAGATCGTAGAGGAAGAGATCGCGGAAGACGTGCGCGCCGCGCGCGCCCGAGGTCGTGCCCGACGTCAGGAACGTGCGCACGTCGAGCGATGCATCGTGGGTCGACACCCGCGCGAAGCGGAACACGTCGGTGGGGAGCGCGGGCCAGGCGTCGGGGCCGGCGTCGAAGCGCGCGGCGCGCGCGCGACAGAGCTTCGCGAGCACGGGGTTGTGCTCGGCCTGCCAGGCGGCGACCTCCGCGAGGAGCGCGTCGCGCGCGGCGGGCGATACGGCGCCTCGGATCGCGTCCGCGATCTTCGTCTTCAGACGCTCGCGCTCGCTCACGTCGTGATCTCCGTGAGCACCGCGTCGAGCTCGCGCGCGAACGCATCGAGCAGCGGGTCCGCGATCGAGATCGGCGGGAGGATCTGCAGCACCTCGGCGCGCGCGCCCGCGGGCAGCGTGATCCAGCCGCGCGCGAGCAGCGCGGGCACCGCTCGCAGCGTGCGTGCGCCGGCGTCGAGCTCCACGCCGATCAGCATCCCGCGGCCCCGCACCTCGCGCACGCACTCGTGGCGCGCGGCGATCGCGGAGAGCGCCTCGAGCCAGCGCGCGCCGCTCTGCGTGGCGCGGGTCGCGAGATCCTCGTCCTCGATCACGTCGAGCGCCGCGAGCGCGGCCGCGCACGCGAGCGGGTGCCCGAAGAAGGTCGCGGTGTGGATCGCCTCGCCCGCGGAGTCGCCCCAGCACGCCATGAGCTCGGAGGAGCCGAGGCAGGCGCTGATCGGCATCCCGCCGCCGAGCGACTTGCCGATGCACACCAGGTCGGGCGCGAGCCCTTCTTCGACGGCGACGAAGCGCGCGCCGCAGCGACCGAGGCCGACCAGGATCTCGTCGGCGATCACGCGAGCGCCGCGCGCGCGGGCGAGCTCGCCGAGCGCGCGGAGGAAGCCCGCCGGCGGGATGCGAACGCCGCCGCGTCCCTGGATCGCCTCGACGAAGAGCGCGCCGATCGGCGCAGGGCTCGCGTCCCATGCGCGCTCGACCGCGGCGATCGCATCCGCGACGGGCGCGTCGGGCGCGGGCCACGGCGCGAACACGACGTGTGGGTTGAGCTGCGCGGCGAAGGGCGCGCGAAAGTCGGCGCGGTAGCCGGAGATCGCGAGCGGGCCGTGCGACAGCCCGTGATAGCCGCCCTCGAGCGCGAGCACGCCGGGGCGCGCGGTGTCGAGCATCGCGGTCTTGAGCGCGGCCTCGATCGCATCGGCGCCGTGCGCGCCGAGGATCACGCGGGCGTCGGGGAAGGGCGCGATCGACGCGAGGCGCTCGAGCAGCGCGACCTTCGCGGTCGACGGATGCACGTCGCCGAAGCCGTGCACGAGCCGCTTCGCCTGCGCCTCGATCGCGGCGACGACGCGCGGATGCCCGTGGCCGATCGCCGCGACGCCGAAGCCCGACGCCAGATCGACGAACACGTTGCCGTCGGCGTCGACCACGTTCGCGCCGCGTGCCTCCGACCACACGATCGGATCCCAGCTCGCACCGGACGCCTCGGCGCGTCGCGCCCGGCGCGCGGTCAGCGCGGGCGACTCGGTGCGCGCGAGCAGCTCGACGAGCGCTGCCGAGCGCGCGGCGGGCAGC
>JALYRN010000246.1 GCA_030855295.1 Myxococcota bacterium
GCCTGCAGGAGTGCTCGCCCCGGAGGGCGCGTACGGGAGCGCGCGCCGCGCGCGCGGACGGAAGCGCCCGGAGCGGGCGAGCCGATGACTTTGCGCGCGCGGACGGAAGCGCCCGGAGCGGGCGAGCCGATCAACCGCGCGCGGACGGAAGCGCCCGGAGCGGGCGAGCCGATGCTCAGACAGCCTCGGAGCTCCCGCCGCGCGCTGACGATCCGGCTTCTCGGGGCGGGCTCGTGCGGCGACAATGCGTCATGTCGTCAGCGGCGGACGCGGGGAACGATCGCAGGATCGCGGAGCTCGAGCACGAGATCGCGCTCCTCCGAGAGCGGGCTCGGCTCGGGGACGAGGTGGATCGGCTCGCCGAGATCGCGCTGCGCGATCGGCTCCCGATCGACTGCGCGATGCGCCTGATGATGCCCGCGCTCTGTGACGCGGTCGGCGCCACCGTCGCGTGGATCCGCACCTACGACGAGACGCTCGCGCTGCACGACTTCGTGCACGTCACGGCGAATGACGCGGCGATGCCGGTGCCGTTCGACGAGATCGCCGCGCGCACGAGCACGACGAGCGAGCGCCGCGTGATCGGACGCCAGACGCTGATCGCGCAGCACCTCGACGTCGCGGGCGACACGTTCGGCACGGCCGCGGTGCTCGTCCCCGCGGCGCTGGGCGAGCGCGAGCAGGACCGCATCGCCGAGCTGCTCCGCGTGTTCTGCGAGCAGATCGACAACACGCTCGCCGCGATCGCGAACGCGCGCAAGAAGACGCAGGTGATCGACGCGATGAGCGAGGCGCTCGCCGATCCCGTGCTCGACCACGGCCTCCGCCGCGCGCTCGAGGTGCTCCAGGCGAACGTGCGCTTCGAGCACCTGATGCTCGTGTTCCGCCACGAAGACGACGATCTGGGCCGCACGCTGCACTACAAGATCATCCAGCACGGCGAGCTCACGCACGACTCGATGGCGCGCCGTGATCCCGAGGTCGACGCGTTCCTGCGCGCGCGCGCGCTCCAGATGATGGCGGGCGAGGACGAAGAAGTGCGCGAGCGGTTCGGCATCCGCCGCTGCCGCGAGGAGGTGCTGATCACGGGCGTGCGCTCGACACGCGTGGTCGGACGGCTGGTGGTCTCGAGCAGCCGCGGCGAGCTCAACACCTTCGATCGCGATCTCCTCGGTCGCTTCGCGGACTCGCTGCGGCAGCGCATCGTCGACTTCAACCGCGAGTGGAAGCACCTCGGCACGACGTTCCCGCACGACGTGTGCGAGCGCCTCCTGCGTGAAGAGGACTACGCCGAGAAGTACCTCGCGGCGCGCGAGCGCGAGTGCGCCGTCATGTTCTGCGACATCGCGGGGTTCACGCGCGTGTGCGAGCAGGTCTTGGTGCAGCCGCAGGCGATCGGTCGTCTGGTCGACACGTGGAGCGAGCAGGTCGTCGACGTGCTCTGGGAGACCGGCGGCGCGTTCGACAAGATGGTCGGCGACTGCATCATCGGCATCTGGGGGCCGCCCTTCTTCGAGCGCTCTCCGCGCGAGCTCTGTCTCGCCGCGATCGAGGCGGCGCGGAGGATCCGAGAGCTCACGCGCGCGCTGATCGCGCACGAGAGCTTGCCCGAGCTCGCGGGCCAGCCGGCGCTCGACGTCGCGACGGGGCTGCACTTCTGTCCGCTCTTCGTGGGCGTGTTCGGGCCCGATCAGGACTTCACCGGCTTCAGCGCCGGCATGAACAACACCGCGCGCCTGCAGGGGCAGGCGAAGGGCGGCGAGATCCTGTGCATGGACGCGCTGGTCGCGATCCTGGGCGACGCGGCCGAGCGCGACGGCGTGATGTTCGACGAGTGGCGCGAGGCGCGCGTGAAGAACGTCGAGCACCCGCTCCGCTTCCGCCCGCTGAAGCTCTGACCCGACAGGAGTGCTCGCCCAGGAGCGGGCGAGCCGATGGAACAGGCGCTGAGACTGAGATAGCGTGCGTCGCGATGAGCGACGTCCTCCTGCGCAGCGACACCGGCCCGATCCGCGTCCTGACGCTGAACCGGCCGCACAAGAAGAACGCGTTCGATCTCGCGCTCACCGATGCGCTCTGGGCGGCGCTCGAGGAGGCGAGCGCCGACGAGCGCGTGCGCGCGGTCGTCGTGACCGGCGCCGGCGATCTCTTCACGGGCGGCGCCGACGTGAACCTCTTCCTGGCGGCATCGAGCCCCGACCTCGAGAAGATGGGCGACATCACGCGCGTCGCGCGGCTGCACGAGCCGCTGCGCGCCTGCGCCAAGCCCGTGATCGCCGCGATCCAGGGGCCGTCGGTCGGCATGGGCGTCACGATGCTGCCGCACTTCGATCTGGTGTACGCGGCGGACACGGCGACGTTCATGGTGCCTTTCGTGCGGCTCGGGCTCGTCGTCGAGTACGGCGGCTCGCTCGCGCTGCCGCGCCTGATCGGCCATCAGCGCACGCGCGAGCTGCTGCTCCGTGGCAAGCCGATCGACGCGCGCACGGCGGAGCTCTGGGGCCTCGTCACGCGCGTGTTCCCGCGCGAGCGGCTGATGGACGAGGTGATGACGATCGCGAGCGAGATCGCGGAGCAGCCGCCGGGCGCGGTGCTCGAGTGTCGTCGTCTCGTCGAGAAGGGCGAGGAGCGCTCGCTCGAGGACGCGATCGTCGCCGAGAACGGCGTGCTCGCGGCCCGCTACGGCAGCGAGGAGAACGTCGCCGCGGTGATGGCGTTCCTGTCGCGCCGCAAGGGCTGACGCCCCTCGACCGAATCGGCAGGAGTGCTCGCCCCGGAGGGCGCGCACGGGAGCGCGTCTGACGCGCGGACGGAAGCGACCGGAGCGGGCGAGCCGATTGTTGGACAGGCTCCGAGCCTCGCGACGAGCCGCGGCCACGGACCCGCGGTTTGCGATCGCACGCCCCGGTGACGACGGTTTCCGTCACGGGGGAGCGAGCGAGGCTTGGTCATGGGCAACAACATCACGGCACTCCTGGGCAGGGGCGCCAGAGCGATCGCGGGCGGCGCGCTCCTCGGCGCAATCGCGAGCGGCTGCGGGCCATCCGAGATCGCACCGGAGCAGTTCCAGGCCGACGCGGTGACGATCGCCTGCTCGCGCGCGTTCGACTGCTGCGACGGCTCCGAGCTCGTCGACGAGTTCGCACGGTTCGGCGAGACCCCCGAGACGATGGCCGAGTGCACCGAGATCCTGCGCCAGCGGTTCACCGGCCAGGGCATCGCGGGCTCCGTCGCCGCCGAGCGCGCCGCGTACGATCAGAGCGCCGCGCGCGCGTGCCTCGACACGATCGGCGCGACGACCTGCGGCGAGTACCGCGGTGGCATCGTCGAGATCGCGTCGATCTCCGGCGCGTGCCGCGATGCGCTGACGCCGCTCGTGCCGGAGGGCGGGCTCTGCACGCAGGACTACGAGTGCGTCACCGGACGATGCGAGACCGGCGGCATCGGCGACGGCCTCTGCGAGCGCATCCCGGCAGAAGGTGAGCCGTGCTCGTTCCGCTGCGCCGCAGGCCTGTACTGCGCCGGGCCGGCGGCGATGTCGGTGTGCGCTTCCCTTCAGGGCGAGGGCGCGACCTGCGCGGGCGGCTACCAGTGCGCGAGCGGCCGCTGTGACGGAGCCGATCCGCGCAACGGCATCGAGGGCATGTGCGCGTCGCTCGAGGGCTACTGCGACGGCGACGGTACCGTCTGAGTCTCAATCGTCCATCGTGTAGACGAGCGTCAGGATCGTGGTGGTGTCCACCGTCTCGTTGCCGGGGACCGGCACGTTGTCGAAGAGCAGCGTGAACCGCAGGCTCGACTGCAGGTTGTCCTCGATCTGCACGCGGAACTCGCTCGTCGACGCCAGGCGGACGTTGTCGCCGTTCACGACGTCGAAGAGCGCCTCGACGCCGGTCAGGAACGACCAGCTCTCGTTCATGTGGTTGTCGTAGCCGAGAAAGAGACGCACCGAGTACTGGTCCTCGATGTTCGGCAGCGTGCACGGAGGCATGCCCAGCATCCCGCAGGTCGCGGGATCGACGCCCGGGTTCGGCAGCGGGTTCGGCGCGCGATCGTCGACGGTGACGTCGAAGCCGATCTCACCCCAGAGCCGATGCGAGCTGCCCTCGCCCTCTCGGAAGATGTTCCGCAGGTAGCCGGCCTGGCCCTGGAAGCGGAAGTCGAGGCCCGCGAAGGTGTCGTGGCGACCGACCACGGCGGCGAAGAGCGCGTCGTCGGGATCGATGAAGAAGTCGTAGCGCATACGCGCGAGGATGTTGCGCGTGTTGTCCTCCATCTCGCCCCACACCCGCGTGTCGGCGTCGCGCACCGCGGCCAGGCCGAGCGTCGCCTGCACGTCGAGCGTGAACTGGTGCACGTCGCGGCGGATCAGGAAGTGGGTTCCACCCGCGGCCTGGAACGCGCGCGTGTTGCCGTAGTTCAGCGTCGCGCCGAGCTGCAGCGTGAACACCGTGTCGTCGGCGTTCTCTTCGGGCGCCGCGGCGACGGCCTCGCTGTGGGCGGGCGCGGCGGCTGGCTGCGCGGCAGCGCGATCGACTCCGCCGAGCACGGCGACTCCCGCGAGCACGACCAGCGCAGCGACTCTGTTTCCCGACATGAGACCTCCTCGTTCCGACGACACGAACCGCGCCTCCGTAGCCACCGATCGACGGCACTGCAACTCTGCGCCCGCCCTCAGGGCGTCGCCGGCGGCGCGGGCGCTTCCACGCGCGCCGGCAGCGGCACCCCGGCGGGCGCGAGCTCACCGAGCACGGTCGTGCTGCGCGCGACGTCGGGAAGGAAGCGATCGACCTTGCCGAGGTACCAGCTCGTCGTCAGCACGAGCAGCGTGAAGAGGAACGCATAGAACCTCCACGGCCGCCGCTTCTCCGCGAACGGATCCGACACGTCGCGCGAGCTCCCGGGCGGCAGCACCGCGAGGCGCGTCAGCGAGCGGCCGAGCGGCACGTTGACCATCGCCTGCGCGTTCACCGCCCAGCCGTTCGCGTCGAGGATCGGCCCCAGGTTCCGCTTGCGGAGCTTGAGCCACGCGATCGCCATCGAAGGCCCGCTGATGCAGAGGATCAAGCCCACAACGCCGAGCGGCATCCAGAGCCCGAGCCCGAAGAACGCGGCGAGCATCATCCCGAGCGCCGCGGTGATGCCGCCGACCGCGACGCCGAGCGCCGCGATCGTTCCGACGTCGAAGCGACCGCGCGACGCGGGCGCGGCGACCTCACCGGTGGCGGTCGACGCCTGCGCCGCGCCGATCGTGTCGGTGACCGCCGCATCGCTCGCAGTCGCCTCGTCGGCGGCGCGCTTCGCGACCTGCTCCTCGATCATCCGGAGCGCCTTGGTGTAAGGCGACCAGAACGCCTGCCGCACGCTGATCGGGTTGTCGACGATGCGCGTGACCGTCGCGTCCCAGTCCGTGCCCTTCCGGTCGTAGAAGAGCCCGTTGCGCCCGACCATCACGTTGTCGACGGTCCCCGCCGTCAGCGCGGCCGCGATCTGCATCGTCTCGCCCTTCGCGTTCTTCAGGTCGGCGTAGACGAGGTACGCGTTCGCGAGCGGCGCCATCGTCACGTGGCGCGCGGGATCACCGACGCGAACGCAGAGCTCGCATGCGCGCTGATCGAGGTAGAGCGTGCCGACCTGGAAGATCGCGGGCGCGCTGCGCGCGTAGAAGTCTCGGAAGCTGACGAAGTTGTTCACCAGCGTGATCAGATCGCGGTGCAGACGCGTCAGCTTCTCGACCGACTCGATGGCCTTCGCCTCGGGCTCCTTCGCGCGGTCGTCCGCGATGAGCTGCGCGAGCGAGTTGCGCGAGTCGCCCGCGGCGAGCTCGACGATGCGCGCGTCGGACAGCGCGTCGATCGGGGCGACCGGCTTCTCCTTGATCCACGCGTCGTGCGCCGCGAGCTTGCTCCGGATCTCGGCGAAGTCGCGCTCCGTGATCGAGCCGCGCGCGCCGAGTAGCGGCGTGACGACGTTCGAGACGAACGCGCCCATCCGCTCTTCCCAGGCGGGGTTGACGCCCTTCGCGAGCGAGAGCGGCTGGCCCGGCACCACGTGGACGATCGGCAGCGTCGCGATCTCGGCCGCGGACACGCTCAGATCTTTCGCGCAGAGCTCGAGGTACTGCTTCTCCTCGCCGTTGATCGCGGCGAGCGCACGCGGGTCGTACGCCGCGATCTTCGCGCGCGCGAAGTAGTCCTCGACCTTCGCGCGCACCGCGACGTACGCCGCGTAGGCCGCCGGCGTCGCCTCGCCGAGCGGACGCAGCGCGGTGTCCTCGCCCTTCGCGAGCCATGCGGCGCGCGCGTCGATCGCGCGGAAGAACGCCTCGAGCGACGCCGCGGTGACGCCCGGCTCGCCGCTGCGATCCTTCTCGGGCGCGGCCGTGCACGCGAGCACGTCTCTCACGACCGCCTTCGTCGCGTCGTCGGGAACGGCGGCCTCGGGGACCACGCCGTCGCCGTTGCGCGGCTGCTTCGCGAACGCATCGACCGCCTTGGTCGTGTCGTCGACGGTGATCGTGCTCGCGTTCGGCTTGCCGACGCTCTCGAGCAGCGTGCTCGCGGTCGAGACGAGGAGCTTGCCCTCGTCGGTGCTCTGATCGATCGCGTCGAGCGCCACGCCGTCGGCGCCCTTCGTGAGATCGTCCGAGCTCTTCATCATGGCGCACGCCCACTTCACCGCCGCGAGGAGATCGGGCGCGCGGATGCGGCCGTCGCCGTCACCGTCGATGAGCGCGAGCGTCCGCTCGTCGAGCTCGGTCCCCTTCGTGGGACAGGCGAGCGCGACCCAGAGCTTCTGGTCGAGCGTGTGCAGCGCCTCGAGGTCCGCGCCGGAGCGGATGTCGACCTGATCGAAGCCGCCGACCCGCACGAACTTCCAGCGATGCGCCATCGCGCCTCGTACCACCGATGGCGGCCCGCGTGGAAGCGAGCTCCGCGACGCCGAGTACAGCTACACTTGACACGGAACAGCGCTCCGATTAGGTACCGTGCCGTTTCCATCGGGGCGTAGCGCAGCCTGGTAGCGCACACGGTTCGGGACCGTGGGGTCGAAGGTTCAAATCCTTTCGCCCCGATACTGTTCTTTCTCTCTCTGTTTTCCCTCTCTCGACGCATCACGCTTGCGCCGCGCTCCCCGCATGGCGGGGGGCGTGCCGACCGGAGGCCCTGGATGGCGAAGCCGATTCCCGCGGTCAAGGTCCTCGTCGTCGATGACGACAAGGAGATCTGCGACTACATGGAGACCTTCCTCGCGAAGGACGGTTTCCAGGTCACCGCGCAGAGCGACCCAACGGCCGTCGAGGAGGAAGTACGCATCGGCGGGTACCACCTCGTGGTGCTCGACCTGATGATGCCGAAGATGGACGGCCTCGAGGTCCTGAAGAGGATCCGCAAGGTCGACAGCGACATCGCCGTCGTGATCTTCACCGGCTATCCGAGCCTCGACTCGGCGGTGCAGGCGATGAAGCTCGACGCCGTCGACTACCTGCGCAAGCCCTTCAACCCCGAAGAGTTCCGCACGGTGCTCGACCGGGTGATGCGCAAGAAGGGGCTCATCCGCACGCCGGAAGAGAACCTGCATCGCCACATCGGCGAGACGATCCGCAACCTGCGCAAGGAGCGGAACCTGACGCTGAAGCAGATGGCGCGGCGCACTGCGCTGAGCGTGTCGCTCCTCAGCCAGATCGAGCGCGCAGAGTCGAGCGCGTCGATCAGCTCGCTCTACAAGATCGCCGTCGCCTTGGATGTTCGCATCGGCGACCTGTTCGGCGACTTCTGATTTCTGGCGGGGGCCCCCGTTCGAGCGCGGCGCTCGATGGGCCGGCGTTCTTCTCGTTCGTCCGTGGCGCGTCGGGCGAGAGCGTCGTGCCCCCGCGGGCTGCCGCCCTCGATCTGCGCGCTGGCGGGGCCCCCGTTCGAGCGCGGCGCTCGATGGGCCGGCGTCTTCCGCGTTCGTCCGTGGCTCGTCGGGCGAGAGCGTCGTGCCCCCGCGGGCTGCCGCCCTCGATCTGCGCGCTGGCGGGGCCCCCGTTCGAGCGCGGCGGTCGATGGGCCGGCGTCTTCTCGTTCGTCCGTGGCTCGTCGGGCGAGAGCGTCGTGCCCCCGCGGGCTGCCGCCCTCGCTGGCTGGCGGGGAGCCGCGTTCGAGCGCGGCGGTCGATGGGCCGGCGTCTTCCTCGGCGTCCGTGGCTCGTCGGGCGAGAGCGTCGTGCCCCCCGCGTGCGCATCAAGCGGTGGCCCAGGGGGCGGTGCCCTTCACGACCCACGCGAGGTCGAGCGCGGTGCGCTCCATCGCGCGGGCCGCGAGATCGCCGTCGCACTCGCTCGCTTCGGCGCGGGTGCTGGCGCGATCGGGGGTGAACGCGATCTCGATCGTCGCGTCGGGCCACTCGCGACCGAGCGCGTCGCGCAGCGCGGCGGCGTAC